>JBNMLI010000049.1:0-8330 GCA_050874765.1 Alistipes sp. | reverse complement strand
TACGCCGTTCCTCGATTCGCTGATGCAACAAGGCTACTGTTTCGAGCAGATGTATGCCAACGGCACACGCTCGATACAGGCACTGCCCGCCGTGCTCGGCTCGATTCCTTCGTTCAAATCACCGTTCGTATTGATGCCGCAGGCACTCGCGCCGACGCACCAACTGCCTGAAATTATGAAGGAACAGGGCTATTCGACCGCCTTTTTCTGCGGCTCGACGGCAGGTTCGATGGGCTTCGATGCCTATGCGCATTCGGCAGGAATAGACCGATTTTTCAGCCAAGAGAATTACGAGCAGGCACACGGCACGGGCGATTTCGACAACTATTGGGGCATTTGGGACGAGCCGTTCCTGCAATACACAGGCGAGGTGCTGGGCGACAGCACCACACTGCCCGAGCCGTTTTTCGCAACGCTCTTTACGCTCTCGTCGCACCACCCGTTCGTCGTACCCGACGCCTATCGCGACCGCCTGCCGAAGGGGCATACGCTCAACCACAAGTGCGTGGCATATACCGACAACGCCTTCCGCCGCTTCTTCGAGCGTTATCGCAACGAGGAGTGGTTCAAGCGCACGGTGTTCGTTTTCGTTGCCGACCACGTTTCGAGCGAAAAGTTTGCCGACGCGACGCGCGCGTTCCCCGAGAATCACCACATCATAGGATTCTTCTACACACCCGACGGCGCACTGCAAGGCACTTGCGGCGAGGTGGTTTCGCAAATCGACATTATGCCGACACTGCTCCACCTCGTGGGCAACGACAAACCATATTTCGCATTCGGTCGCGACCTGTTCGGCGAGCCGACAGCCGAGCCGTTTCTGCTGTGCTACGACAACGAATTCGAGGTTCTCGAAGCGGAGCGTATGTTGTTCTTCGACGAGCATCGTATTACGGGTATATACGACCGCAACGATTTCCGCCACGAGCGACCGTTGACGGCGACCGCGACGGACAGCACGGTGGTCAATCGCACCAAAGCGTTCATTCAGCAATACTACAAGCGAATGGAGAGCAACAATTTACGAATCGAATAAGTCTTTTATGGAATTCCGACCCATACGCCTCGAAGACAAGGCTCTGTTCCAACGCTATTCGTTCAAGAGCGGTACACAGAACTGCGATATGAGTTTCGCCAACATCTATTGCTGGCAGGACACCTACCATAGCGAGATTGCCGAGTACGGCGGTTTTCTGCTCATTCGCTTCGTCTATGGCGAGGGCGAAACGGGATATATGCAACCCATAGGCGAGGGCGACGTGCGAGATGTGATTGCGCGTCTGCACGAGGACGCCGTAAGTCGCGGTTCCGCTTTGCGCATTGTCGGCATCACCCAACAGCCGTGGCGCGAGCGCATCGAGGAGTTGTTTCCCGACCGCTTTGCATTCTCGGCACCGCGTTCGCTGTGCGACTACATCTACTTGGCGGAGGATTTGGCTGCGTTGCAGGGTTCGCACTACAAGCCCAAGCGCAACCATATAAACCGATTTCGGTCGCTCTACGACTACCGCTACGAGCCGCTGACGGCAGAGAATATGGGCGACTGTATGGCGCTGAACCGCCTGTGGCAACAGATGCGCGACGACCACTCGGCAAGCGAGCGCGAGGAGCAGGCGGCAATGCAGCGGGCATTTGCCGACTTCGAGGCTCTCGGCTTGCGCGGAGGCGTGCTGTATGCCAACGGCAAAGTGGCGGCATTCACCTACGGCTCGCCCATCAATCCCAACACATTCTGCACCCACGTCGAGAAGGCGGATACCGATTTCGACGGTGCAGGCGCGATGATAAATATGCTCTTCGCCCAAGACCTTGCCGTCGAATACAAATACATCAACCGCGAGGAGGATTTGGGCATCGAGGGCTTGCGCTTCTCGAAACTCTCATACCGTCCTGCCGTGCTGCTCTGCAAGCAGTCGGCACTGTTGCTGACCGACCGCGCACGGCAGATTCGCACGCTGTGGCAGGAGGTGTTCGGCGACGAGCGCGACTTTGTCGATACGTTTCTCATGCACCACCACAACCCCGCGTTGTGCTTCACCCACGAGGAGGAGGGCGCAGTGGTGGCGATGTTGCACGTCATACCGATGCAGAGCAACGTCGGGCGCGTGGCATACATCTACGCCGTTGCCACCCGTGCGGAGTACCGCAACCGCGGCTTTGCGTCGGCACTCATCGACGAGGCTCTCCGCCACATAGAGCAGTCGGGCAACTACGACATCGTCGCGCTGATTCCGAGCGACGACAACGCCCGCCGACTCTATGCCGCCCACGGCTTTGCCGACACTGCCATACCTATGCACTTCTGCCACGAATTCGACTTCGGCACAGGCGACACGGCACGCGATGTGGCGATGGTTCGCCCGTTGCACGGCACGCCACTGCCCGAACAAATCACCGTAACCGCATAAAACGAACATAGCCGAGGTTTTGAGCCTCGGCTATGTCATTGTAATACGCGCACCTCTTCGCACTACTTCTCGTTCCCGCCTTGCAGACCGAGCGAGCGCGACACCTCATCGGCGCGCAGCAGTGCCTTGTGAATGTGGTCGAGTACATTCTCCTTGCCAACCAACCTAACTATACCCGCACGCTCTATCGAGTGGCGCACCTTGGCATTTACACCCGAAAGAATCACCGTACGACCCTCATCGAGCGACGAGCGGATAAAAATTTCGAGGTTGTGCAGACCCGTCGAATCGATGAACGACACCTTGCGCATACGCACGATACGAATCGGCATCACATCGCGCCCGCGCGTCATCTCGTCGAATTTGTTGGCTATGCCGAAGAAGAACGGACCGTCAATCTCGTAAACCTCCGTACCCGCAGGTATCGCCAGACGCTCATCGGCAGCCTCGCCGTCGTGATGCACCTCCATCTCGTCGCGAATGACCGAGATGTTGGTACTCTCCATAATACGGCGCATAAATATCACAACCGCCATCACCAGACCGACCTCGATGGCAATCGTAAGGTCGAATATCACGGTCAGCAGCAGTGTCGTGAAGAGCACCATAACGCTCGATTTGGAGTGGCGACAAATCGAACGAATCGTGCGCCAGCCACTCATATTGTACGACACCATAATCAGCACACCCGCCAAGCACGGCATCGGAATCGCTCCGACCAATCCGCCGAGCAACAGCAACACCAGCAACAGTACCAGCGTATGCACGATGCCTGCGACAGGCGTGCGACCGCCGTTGTTGATGTTCGCCATGGTACGCGCAATAGCTCCCGTTGCGGGGATTCCGCCGAAGAACGGCACGACGATATTGGCGATGCCCTGACCAATCAACTCTGTATTGGAGTTGTGGCGGTCGCCGATTACATCGTCAGCCACCATAGCCGACAGCAACGACTCTATCGCACCGAGCATCGCAATCGTAAATGCCACAGGCAGGAGCGACTGCACGGTCGAGAAGAACGGCTCGTCGCCGAGCGACGGCACGCGCAACGACGGCAGACCCGACGGCAACTCGTAGAGGTCGCCGATGGTCTTGACCGAATCGACACCGGCGTATGTTTTCAGCAACCACCCCACCAGCGTCATCACCACAATGGCAACCAGCGAGCCGGGTATGCGCTTCGACAGACGCGGCGTGAAGACGATAATCAGTATGCTCGCCACACCGATGCCGAATGTCCACCAATCCACGTTACCTATATTCTGAAAATAGCAAATCCACTTTTCGATAAAGTTGGCAGGCACCTTCTCGATGCCCAAGCCGAGCATGTCGTTCATCTGCGTCGAGAAAATCGTAATCGCAATACCGCCCGTGAAGCCGACGATAATCGGATAAGGCATAAACTTGATGACACTGCCCAAGCGAAACGCACCCATCAGCACCAATATAATACCTGCCATAACGGTAGCAATGGCAAGCCCGCCGACGCCGTATTGCTGTATGATGCCGTAGATAATGACGATAAATGCACCCGTAGGTCCGCCTATCTGCACCTTCGAGCCGCCGAACAACGAAATCAGCAAGCCCGCGATAATCGCCGTAACCAAACCCTCGGTCGGACCCACGCCCGACGCAATACCGAATGCAATGGCAAGCGGAATGGCAACAATGCCAACGATGATTCCCGCCATAATGTCCTTCGAGAACTGCGCCTTGTCGTAGGTGCGCAAACACGAGAAGAATTTAGGGTGGAAATCGATGGAATCGAAAATACTCATCTGTGATTGATATTAAAAAATCTTAAAAATAACCTAACGGGGTGCAAAGATAGAACAATTCTGCTTATTTCCACCATAGCGGGCAATAAATCGGACAAGTGTATGCAATTTAGCAAAAATTACCCCGAATAAATTTGGAGGAAATCAAAAAAGGTGTTACCTTTGCCCACCGATTCAGAGATGAATCAGATGGTGGATGTAGCTCAGTTGGTTAGAGTGACGGATTGTGGTTCCGAAGGTCGAGGGTTCGAATCCCTTCTTCCACCCTACAAAGCCTTATAACAAGTTTTGTTATAAGGCTTTTTTATGTCCATACATGATGTATTCCAAACAAAAATCCGAAAGCAATACTATGGTCGAAACATAGAAGCATAGTGGTATGGGGCAAAAAAATAGTCGGGCGTTTCGCAACGTGCCGACTATTCCGGGGCTGTCGCCCCTAAACTACTAACCCAAACTTAAATAAAATAGAAGAAACCACACTGCGGAATTTCACCGCAGTCATTTAATTGCTTTGCAATCTTCATACCATAAACGCAGAAAAATGCAAAAAATTGTGCCAACGGAAGGTTGAAACAAAAATTTTATAAAAATTTCTAACCGCTATACGAACAAATCGCTGTCTGCAAAGTGGATACCCCACTCGTAGCGGGCATTGTCGTCGCTGTCCGAGGCGTGAATGGCATTCTGCTGCTTGCTCGTGCCGAACAGACGGCGCACCGTGCCTTCGGCAGCCTCGGCAGGGTCGGTCGCACCTACCGTCTTGCGCAACTCGGGTACGGCATTCTCCTTTTCGAGTACGGCGGCAACAATCGGACCCGAGGTCATAAACTCGACCAGCGGCTCGAAGAACGGCTTGCCCGCATGTACGGCATAGAACCGCTCCGCCTCCTCGCGTGTCATACGGCGCATACGCAATGCAACGATACGAAAACCCGCATCGGTCAGGTGTTTAAGAATCGCCGTCTCTTTGTGCGCCCGAACGGCATCGGGCTTAATCATCGTAAATGTCAGATTCCCCATATTTGTAAGTGTGTTTTATTCGGTCAAATATAGCGATTTTGCACGATTTCTGCAACTCCCGCAATATAAATATCGCGACGCGCCACCGAATAAGAGAAACTTATAAGAACATAAGAAATAAGATTTTGTAGTTATAGCACGATATGCTACCTTTGCAATACGATTAAAATAACACACGACTATGAAAGAGTTAAAAGGAACAAAAACCGAGAAAAACCTGATGACGGCATTTGCAGGCGAGAGTCAGGCACGCAACAAGTACACATACTTCGCATCGGTAGCCAAGAAAGAGGGCTATGTACAGATTTCCAAGTTGTTCGAGGCTACGGCAGCCAACGAGAAGGAGCATGCCGAAATCTGGTTCAAGTTGCTGGGCGGCATCGGCACCACAGCCGAGAACCTGAAAGCGGCAGCCGAGGGCGAGAACTACGAGTGGACGGATATGTACGCCACCTTCGCCAAGGAGGCAAAGGAGGAGGGCTTCGACCACATCGCATTCCTCTTCGAGGGCGTTGCCAAAATCGAGAAGGAGCACGAGGCTCGTTATCTGAAACTGCTCGAAAATGTCGAAGGCGGTTTGGTATTCTCGCGCGAGAACGATGCCATCTGGCAATGCTCCAACTGCGGTCATATCGTCATCGGCAAGAAGGCTCCGCAGGTTTGCCCTATCTGCGCGCACCCGCAGTCGTACTTCGAGATTAAGGCGGAGAACTATTAGTCGTTTTCTTGCGACAACAACACACCCAACAGGCACGGACGAAACCGTGCCTGTTTGTTTTTGCGGAGAGCGCATCGCCTGTTTTTATGGAGGGGTATGGCAATAAAAAGAACCTTGAAGGCGTTAAATTTGCAGGTATTTGGCGATTATTACAGACTTTTTCCCTACCTTTGTAGATTAGAGAATAAATTGAACAGACAATAATATGAAAAATCTGAAATTTTTGTTGTGCATAGCCATCGTAGCAATCGGTTTGAGCGCGTGCAACAAGAAAAAAGAGTCGTTCGGATTAACATTCCATAAGACGGCATACTATTTCAAGTGGGGAGGCGAGGCGCAAACGGATTCGTTCTCGACAAAAAATATATCGGCGATAAACGTAACATCGGTAAGCGACGGCTGGACATTTACGATTGACCTGCCGACGCTCAAATATACCGTAACGCCGCCTGCCGAGCCGACCGACACCGACAAAAAAGAGTCGATGCGCACGGGTACGGCAACCATTTCGGTGGTATCGCACAAGGGCGAAACGGCAAGATATGTGCTGACATTCTACATCATCGGCGACCACGCAATCGACCTCAACGACGGACAACACTACGCCAACTGCTATGTGGCGACCACGCCATACGCGCTCTACTCGTTCGATGCGACCAAGACGGGCAACGGCTCGCACACCATCGTGCCCGAGGGCGTAAAACTGCTGTGGCAATCGAAAAGCCAAATGATTCAGCACCTTGCCATCGACGAGAGCGGCTCGGTGTCGTTCTTCATCGACCGCGCCAAAGACGACGACGGCAACTACATCAAGGAAGATGGCAACGAGGTTGTCCCCGAGGGCAATGCCGTCATAGCGGTATGCAATGCCGACGACGAAATTTTGTGGAGTTGGCACATCTGGGTGATTCGCGCAAGCAAGAATCCGCTTGACGACACCGCAACATACGCCAACGGCAAAACGTTTATGAACAAGAACCTCGGTGCGTTCGCCAACAGCAACGGCGCGACGGACGATACCGACGCGATACTCGCCTCCTACGGTCTGTACTATCAGTGGGGACGCAAAGACCCGTTCACCCGCCCAAGTTACTACAACTGCGCAGGCGGAACATCGGAAACCATATACGGCTCATCGGGTGCTGTGTATTTGAAATTCGCCGAAACGAACGATGAGGTCGGCACGGCAGCCTATGCGACTGCCAACCCGAAGACCTTCATCACCAATGCCGAGTGCATTGCCGACAAGGGCGACGGCATAGGCGACTGGCTCAAAACAGCGGACGGTTCGCTGTGGAGCGACACCGCCAAGACCGACTACGACCCGTGTCCTTACGGCTGGCGCGTACCTGCGAAGAGCGATTTCGATGTGCTTTCGCTCCCTGCATCGGAGGACGGCAAGGATTTGGCAACGGCACGCAAGCAGTTCGGTTGGTTGTTGAGCGACGGTTCGGCAGAACATTTCTACACGGGCGCAGGTTTCCGCAGTTACTACAACGGCGTGATTAACAATATGAATCACAAAGACGGCGTCTACCCTTCGACCTCCGAGCCGTGGGAGGGCTACTACTGGACATCGGGTCAGAGTGCCGACGGACGACAGTCGCTGTGTATGTATTTCGACCTGACCACCACACGCACCATCAACAAGTTCAACACGCAATATCCGTCGAAGCGCGCCAACGCTATGCAGATAAGGTGCGTAAAGATTGAATAACACCATTTTATTTCCGACGCACAGGCATATCCGCGCGGGTATGCCTTTTTTTAGCCGACAATGACGACCATACTTTCCATTCTCGCAGAATTAAATTCCCTGTTGGACAACCTCGACCGCGATGCCCGTGCGCAGGAGTTTATCGACAAGGCTCTTACGGACAATCCGTGGTTTACGCGCGAGGAGATTTATCGCGCCATAGGTGCCATTCGCGAGTGTATGCTCTCCGCACCGAAGGCAGAGCAATGGATTGCCTCCTACCCCGCTCTTGCTGCTCCGCACGCGCCCCGAAACATAGGCATAATTATGGCGGGCAACATTCCGCTGGTGGGATTTTTCGACCTGCTGTGTGTCTTGGTGAGCGGCAACAAAGCATATATAAAGCCGTCGTCGAAAGACTCGGCACTGATGGATTTGGTAGGGCATCTTATCGAAACCGCATGCGGCAAGGATTGTATATATAAATTGCAAGACAATACACCGTTGGACGCAATAATAGCGACGGGTGGCGACAGTGCCAACCTCTATTTCCAATCCCGATATGCCGACCTGCCGCACCTTCTGCGCGGTTCGCGCCACTCGGCAGCCGTCCTCGCGGGCAACGAAAGCGAGGCAGAGTTGGCAGGGCTTGCCGACGACATATTCCTCTATTCGGGGTTGGGCTGTCGCAGTGTTTCGTTGGTATT
>JBNMLI010000048.1:0-8346 GCA_050874765.1 Alistipes sp. | reverse complement strand
GCGTCATTGCTGCAAAGAGCAGCAGAAGAGTAAGTCGTTTCATGGTCGGCGGGGATTATTTATCGAACAGGTCGTTCAGAATTTTGGCAAGGCGCAAACCTGCTTTTTCGATTTGCTCGTCAGCCAACACGCCGAAATCGTTTACCATATTGCGGTCAACGTAAGGCAGTTCCTTGAATGCCGCCTCCTTCGGAGCCTTCGGCACACGCTCGTAGATGACGATGCTGCTGCGGGCGCAATCTTCGAGCCACTGCTCGATGGTGCCCTCGACCATCGCATCTTTCTGCTCGCGGGTCAGTCCCGCATCGAGATTGTGGGCGAAGTCGGTATAGCCCCAGTTGCCGTGGTTGGCGGAGAATATGCCCGAATCCCAAACGTGGTGGTAGTTCATAGGCTTCTTCTCGCCCATATAGCGAACGTTGTAGAAACTCTTGTGGATAGTGGTCTTGCCGTCGGGAGTGCAGAAGTTGGCGTGGCCCGGGCAGTGGTAGTCGCCGACGGTGTGGACAAGGAAATAGATATTGACCTTGCGCACCGAATCGGTCAGATGCTCGTAGTCGGAGAGCAGGTCGATGGACTCGTGCAACTGCTTGATTGCCTTGCCGATTGGCTGCATCGTTTCGATATTGTAGGAGCAGATGTGGGCGCGTTTGTCCCACTTCTTGTACTCCTTGCGGTGGTTGTCGAGCCACGAGGCGTAGTAAACGATGGAGTGGCCGTCGATGCACTTTTCGATGTTGGCTTTGGCACGAGGAGTCAGGTTGCACTCGGCGATGTAGGCGATGCCTGCATGGACGTCGCGACCCCAAGCGAAGGCTTCGGCAGCAGAGCCGAGGGCGCAGGCGATGAGCAGGAGGGAGAGTATGTTGCGTTTCATTGTATTTTTCATTTTCGGGGTGAATTATTTAATGTTTACTTTCGGTGCGTTCTCGTCGAAGAGCGAGTTGAGCAGAGCGGCTATGCGATAGCCCGCGTCGGCAACGTACTCGGTCGAGAGCGGATAGAAGTGGTTGAGCCACAGACGGAGCGTCTTCTTGTCGAACTTTTGGTCGGGTGTGAGCATCGAGTAGATGCGGCGGTACTCGGCGGCATTGCCCGTAATCCACTCCGACAGCGAGCCTGCGGTGAGTGCCTTCACCTGCTCGTCGCTCTTGCGGTTGAGCTGGTGGACGAACTCGGTCGCGCGCCAGTTGCCGAAGGTGCCCGTCAGTGCGTATGCCTCCCAGAACTTCATATAGTTGTAAGGCTTGCCGTAGGAGAAGTATTGCCATTCGCGCTGTGGTAGCAGGTCGGCATAGACATAGTGCGACGGGCAGTGGAGGTCGGCGAGTATGCAGACCACGAAGCGAATGTTGTCGGCAATCTCCTGCGCGGTAGCCTTATCACGGTTCTGCAAAACGGTAACAGCCTGTACGAGAGCATCGAAGGCGTGAGCCGTGCGGATAATCTCCTCCTTGGATTTGTCTGCCTTTTTGCCGGCAATCATCTTGCATTTGGCAGTGAAGGCAACGTTGTGCCAAGCCTTGCTCTGTGTGTAGCCGTCGGTGTCGGCGACATCGTCGAGCCACGAGGCGTAGTAGATGATGGAGCGGTTGCCCAGAGCCTGCTCGATGTTATGGCGGGCTTCGGGGGTCAGGTTGGCATTGGCGATGGCGGCAATGCCCGTGTGGATTGCTCCGCTCCAAGCGAAGGCGGCGGGAGCGAAGGCGACGAGTGCTGCGATGAGCAGATATATCTTTTTCATAATCGTTTGCTTGGTTTGGTTATTTGTCGAAAATGGAGTTGAGAACTGCCGCCAGACGGTAGCCCGCATTGCGAATCTGCGAGTCGGCGATTTCGACGGCGGCGTTGAAGTAGTTGTCGGTGGTCAGTTTCGTGTTTTTGGGCATAATCTCGTAGGCGCGGGTTGCGGCGGCTATGCTCTCGGCATACCAGTCATCGGGCGTGCCTTTGGCGATGGCGGCTATCTCGGCATCGTTGCAACGATCCAACTCCTCGGCAAGCATCAGCGGCGACATGCCCGGGTGTTTGATTTCGACAACTGCACCGTCCCACATCTTGTGGTAGCGCATCTTCTTGCCCTGCACGTTTACATCAATCGGGCGATATTTCGGGAAGTCGATATGTACGGGGCAGTGCATATCGCCGACCATGTGGACAAGCAGTTTGATATTGACATTGACCGTCGAGTCGCTCAACGAGCGGAAGTCGGGCATCTCGCTCACGATGCGCTTGATGTGGTGAACGGCAAGCGGCTCGGCAGGGTTGCCGTCGGCATCGGTGCGGTCGGCGTCCGTCCAATAATCGACGTGCCAGTGGTGGGTCATCTCGTAGCCGGGGTATTTGCGGTAGTAGTCCATCCACGAGGCGTAGTAGGCGATGGAGTGGTTGCCGATGTACTTCTCGATGTTGGCTTTGGCGCGAGGCGTCAGGTGTCGCTCGGCGATGTAGGCAATGGCGGTGTGGCCCTTGCCGTCCCAAGCGAGTGCGCTTGTGCAGGTCATGCAAAGACCGACAGCAAGCAGGAACATAAGTTTTTTCATTGTCGAATGGTATAAAGTTTTCGGTTTTTAACAAACAAAGGTAATAAAATTTTCGATAGCGCAAAGCGCGTGTGGCGGTGAAATGGGGCATCATAGGGGCAAAAAAAGACCTCGGGGGTTGCCCGAGGTCGATAATGATAAGGCGCGGAGGCTCTATCGACGCAGAGCGAAGCGTACGAAAGCCCAGCCACCGACAACCTGCACGAGCATACCCGGCAGACCGATGCGGAAGTCCTGCGCGGCGGCGTAGAGCGAGCCTGTCAGAGCCCACTCGATGAGCGAGCCGACAACCTGATAGAAGGCTACGACGGCGAGCATCGCAGTGATGGTGCAACGACGGGTGCGCCAAGCGGTATAGCCCGCAGCGAGGGCGAGCAACGACGATTTGGCGAGAATTGCAGGCAGCGCAGCCAATGCCGGCATACCGAACAGAAGGTGGTTGGCAACGGGCGAGAGCAGTGCCGTCAGCAGACCGACGCGCCAGCCGTATTTGTAGGCACCGACAAGCGTGAAGAAGTATATGGGCAACCACGTCTGTCCGCCCAAATGCACGGTGTGGCAGAGTTGGGGCAAGGCGATGTTGCCGAGGATAAAGAGTGCGGCGACGAGGTAGGTGCGAGCCTCGTTGTAGCGCAGCGACAGAAGATTCAGTGTTGTTGTTTGCATGGTCGTATGTCCTATTTTAATTCGATTAACTCATATTTTTGGCTGCCCATGCCGAGTGATTCGGCGTGGGCGAGCGTGTGCATACCGTGGCGCGAGTCTATGCGCTCGATAAGGTGGATTTTGCCGTGGTCGTCGGACGCGCGTACTGCATCGACGCAGGCGCGGTCGAGAGCCACGGGGTCGAGCGAGGCGAAGATGCCCAAATCGTGCATCTTGGGGTCCTCGGGCTTGGCTACGCAGTCGCAATCGACCGAAAGGCGGTTGGCGACGCTGATGTAGAGGATTCGCTCGCCGCAGTGGTCGGTGATGGCTTTGGCAGCCTCTGCCATAGATTCGAGGAAGTCGTCCTGCGGCGGGAGGTTGTGCCAAACCTCGGCTTGGTCGGTCGTGCGTCCTGCCGAGTGAATCCAAGCCTTGCCGTGCGACGAGGCGATGCCGATGGAGATATTTTTGATTGCTCCGCCGAATCCGCCCATAGGGTGTCCCTTGAAGTGCGACAGTACGAGCGTGAAGTCGTAGTTGAGGTAGTGGCTGCCGACGATGTCCTTGCGAAGGTGTTTGCCACCCACTACGGGAAGTTCCGTTTCGCCGTCGGCGTCCATAATATCAACCTTGGCGATGCGCGTAAAGCCGTGGTCGGCAGCGGCTTTGAGGTGATTATCGGTGTCGGCACGACCTCCGCCGTAGGCGGTGTTGCATTCGACAATCGTGCCGCCGACACGCTGCACGAGCGGAGCGATGAGGTCGGGGTTGAGGTAGTTGTTGTTGCCCGGCTCGCCCGTCGAGAGTTTGACTGCCACCTTGCCCTCGGCTTTGCGACCGAGTGCTTCGTAGATGCACAGCAGTGCGTCGGACGAAATCTCGCGCGTGAAATATACCTTCGCAGGAGCGGAGGCGTGTTGCGCTTTCGGTGCATTCGCACAACCCGTTGCGGCGAATGCGGTTGCTGAAATTGCCATAATGAGTAGTTTTTTAGCGTTCATATATGTTTATTTATTCCTAAAACGAGAATCGCACTCCGCCCATGACCGTAGCGCGCGGCATCGGGTAGCCCGCGTTGATGCAGTAGCGTTGTGCGAGCAGATTGTCGCCACGCACCCACAGGCTTGCCCACTTGGCGGCGCGGAACTGTACGCGGAGGTTCCACAGCACGAAATCCTCCTGCGCGTTGGCGGTGGTGTCGGTGTAGAGCCCCGCTATGTATTGCACGCCCGTCATAACTGCCCAGCGACCGTGGTGGAAAGCTCCGCCGACATATAGTTTATGCTCGGGCGAGGCGACTACGGGGTTGTCCATATAGAGATAGGAGTAGTTGGCGTCGACCGACCACGCCTTGGCGATACGCCACGCCACTTGCGCCTCGGCACCCGCGTTGCGGATACGACCCGAGTTCTGATTGAGCCGACCGCTGCCACTCGGGTTGGGCAGGGTCAGGATAATGTTGTCGCCGTCGATGTAGAATATGTTCAGACCCCACGACAGGCGTCCCTCCAACAGGCGTTGCGAGAGGGCAACCTCGTAGTTCCACATACGTTCGGGGCGCAGGTCGGGGTTTTGCGGCGGGAACATATACATCTCGCGGATAGTCGGGAAGCGGAAGCCCTTGCTTGCCGAGAGTTTCAGTTCGACGGCGCGTGGCAGGTGGAACGAGAGTCCGACCTGCGGAATCCACTCTGCACGAAAATGTGCGAGCCAATCGACGCGCACGCCCGCATCGAGCGTCAGCCAAGAGCCGATATTCTGGCGGAAATCCAAGTAGCCCGCTACCTCGTTGCGGCTTTTATCGACAAGCGGGGTGCGGTGGCCGTCGAGGTATTTGTTCCACGCCTCGCCACCGAAGTTGAAGTAGTCGGCACCGATGGTCAGGCGGTTGCCCGCAAACATCTGCACGCTTTGGTAGAGCGACACGCCCGCCATACGGTCGCGCGAATTGAAGCGGTAGTCGAGCGGAGTGCCGCCGTCGGCATAGCCGTCGTTGATTCGGTGGCGACCCCAGTTATAGAAGGCACTGATTGCGCCCGAGGTGCGCTCGTACTCGTTTTCGATGGCGAGCGATGCCACTCCGCGCGTGATGTGCTGGCGGGCATCGAAGAGCGGCGAGGAGGCAGTGCCGGGGTTGGAAGCGTTGAAGTGCGTGATGTCGGCATCGGCGCGAATGCTCCATTCGCGGCTCGCCTGCACGCCGAGTTGAATGTGTGCCGTATATTGGTCGAAGCCCATGCGGGCACGATGACCGTCGGTGCGGTTGTAGGAGCCACTGACGACGCTCGTGAAGCGACCTTTGCGGACGCGGTTGGTCAGTTCGGTCTGCAAGGTGTTGTAGGAGCCGTAGCCTGCGCCGATGTCGGTGCGCACACCCTCGTCGCGCATCTTGCGCGTAACGATATTGACCACTCCGCCCATGGCGTTGGGGCCGTAGAGTACGGACGCAGGTCCGCGCAAGACCTCTGCCTGCTCGACCATAAGCGATTGGTAGGCATCAGCCATCGGGTGCCCCATGATGCCCATATATTGCGGGTGGCCGTCGATAAGCACCATCAATCGGCCTGCTCCGCCACTCAATCCGCGCAACGAAATCGCGCCCGAACCACCCGTGGATACGCCGTAGCCCATGATGCCGCGTGCGGTAACGAACAGACCCGGTACCTGTTCGGAGAGAATGGGCAGCAGCGACGGTTGCATCGACTGCTCGACCTGCTCGCGCCCGACTATGGAGACGGTCATCGGCAGGTGGCGAATGTCGGTACGGTTGCGTGTACCCGTAACCACGACATCGGCGATTTTGACCTGCTCCGCGAGCGAGTCGGCGGGGATTGGGGCGGTTGGCTCGTCGGCAAGTGCTGTCGCAGAGAGCAATAAGAACGGTAGTATGGTTGCGAGCGATTTCATCGGGAGGCGGCTTTTTTGAGATTTTCGGCAAATTCGGTAATCAGCGGCAGACACTCCTCCGCCGTGGCGCAGGCGCGGCACATCTTCTCGACGGGGCACCAATCGGTCTGCGTGCGGTTGAGTATGTGAGGCACCTCGACGGTATATTCGACCTCGATGCCGGCGTTGAGGAGCATCTCGCGGGCGGGGCGGCTGATGATGTCGGCGAATACGCCACGCACGCCGCCGAGCGTCATCAGTGCCGCGGCAGCCTTGCCCACGACCTTGTCGGCGACAAATGCGCCTTGCAGAAAGTCGCGTTCGGTGCGTAGCAGGCGGTAGAGGTCGGCAAAGCCGCGCTCGCGGAATATGCGCACGCAGTCGCTGTTGCGTATGACGCACGAGCAGTTTTCGACAAAGAGCATGTCGGCGAGGCATTGCCGTTGTCGGGCGGAGAGTGTTGAGGTTTGTGCCATAATTCTTTACATGGTTTTACAGATGCAAATGTAGCGCATTTCGCGCAGATGCGATGACACTTTTTGGGGTTTGGTGTACCAAAATTACGGATTGACGGGCGGGACAAAAAAAATACACCCGTCTTATAGGGCGGGTGTATTGGGTTGGTGTTATTCGCGGTCGGCGAGTGCGAGCGGAATGAAGAGGAATAGTCCTAAAAGCAAAATCGCTGCCGAGCGGAGCCAAATCTGCCATCGAGGTTTGGAGCGACGGCGCAGGAGCGCGTAGGCGATGGCGCAGAGCAGATTCAGCGGCAGAGCCTTTACCGAGAAGTCGCGCAAGTGCGGAGCGGTGAAGCGGTCGTCAGGGTCGGTGAAAGTCAGGCGGAACGGGAAAATCCATAGTCTGACACTTTGCCACGAAGCCTCGGGGTAGTCGAATGAGTGCGAGGCAACGACCGCAAGCGACTGCGCGTCGATGGCGGTTAGCGATTCGTGGTTGCCGCAATCGACGATTGCCGTCCAGTAGAAGAGGTCGCCGACCACAATCAGCCGCTCGCGGTCGATGTCGATTGGCGGGAGCGGAAGGCGGTGCAGGGCGTAGGTGTCGGCGTCGATGGCATGGAATATGCCGTCGGCATCTGCCAAAAAGCCTATAAAACGGTGGTCGGGAAACTCGGTAACATACGCCTGCAAGAAGCGCGAGTCGGCAGGAGAGTCGATGCGGCGGACGAACGGGCGACCGTGGCATAGTTGGCGCATTTGGAAGGCGCGACCCTCGCTGTCGATAAGCAGGTAGCCGTTGTCGTAGGGCTTGTGCGTGGTCGCGTTGCCCGCTACGCAACGGGCAGGGAACACAAAGCCGTTGTCGGCAAGCGCGCGGGTGTAACGCTCGCTCTTGCGTGGTAGGACGGTGTTGCTCGCCATGCTGACGAACTCGATGCCGGAGTCGGTGATGCGGAATACATCGTCGGGCATACCGAGCGGTGAGTGGCACGATGCGCCCGTGAGGAGTTGGTAAAGCCCGATTTGCGGGCGGTTATGCTCGGTCGGCAGGGCGCGGAATACGAAATTGCCGCGCTCGATGCTCTGCACATCGACGGCGCGACCCGCGATTCGCTCGGGTAGTCGCCCCTCTTGCGCAAGTTGGCGGGCATAGACGGTCGGCATGATGCTGTCGAACTCGCGCTCGGAGAAGGGGTTGCCCGCAAGGTCGTAGCCCGCAACGTTGTCGATTCCCTCGAACGAGAATGTGGCGAAGTCGTGCGTTACGGGGCTGAACAGCGTCAGCGGCGACTCGTAGGGCGATGAACAGACAAACGCATAGCACCACGGCAGTGCCCACGAAAGGAGCAGTGCGGCGATGGCGATGATTATGGTTTTGATGATTTTCATGGTTTTTCGGTGTGTTTAGTCTTGACAGCCGCGGCGGAATCGGTCGACCGAGTGCAACGGGAAAAAGAGTGCGACGGCACAGACGAGTGCGAGCCACGCGAGCAGCGCGTTGCCCGCTTGCAGACTATCGTTCAGGAAGCAGAGGCGCAGAACGCCCATGGCAACGAGCGCATTGAAGGCTCGGCGATGCCAAGTCGGTTCGATGCATATCCACGCACCGAACAGATAGGCGGCAAAGCCCGCCGCATACCACGGCAACATGGTCGTAACGACGGCGTGAGCCAACTCCGCGGCGAGCGGTTGGCGCAACCAAAGGTCGATGACGGCGATTTGCACGACAAAAAGCAGAGCAAGCCACGCCACTCCGTAGCCGAGCATGGCGAGTACCATCGCGTTGCGTCGGTCGGGCAGGTGAAGGG
>JBNMLI010000047.1:0-8365 GCA_050874765.1 Alistipes sp. | reverse complement strand
GTGATAGTGTGTTTTATCTGTTTGATTGATAGTGTAAAACTACCCACTAACAGCGGTAGATGCCAACTCGCTCGTTTCCTAACGAGCGTGGCATGACTATTTTATTATTTTTTGCTTAAAAACTAATCACTAATCACTAATCACTATCCACTAATCACTGCCCTCTACTCCTTATCTGCCGAGGCGGCATATTTTCGGCGGAAAATGTCGAACGTGCTGCGCGATACGTTGTAGGCGCGACACAACTCCGCAATGCTCGCCCCGCCGTTGAGTCGCTCGACAATCTCGCTCCGACGGTCGATGAGCACCTGCATCTTTTTGAGCGACCCCTTGCGCCTGCCGAGTACCACTCCCCGCTCGCGCCGCAGAGCCAATGCCTCGCGCGTGCGCATGGATATAAGGTTGCGCTCAATCTCGGCAACCAGCCCGAAGGCAAAGCACAGCACCTTGCTGTTGATGCTGTCGTCGAAGGCGTAGCGGTCTTTGGTGCTGTACAGCCTCACGCCCTTGCGCAACAACTCGCCGACGATTGCCATAATCTCGGTCAGCGTGCGACTCAGGCGCGAAAGTTCGGTAACGATGAGCGTGTCGCCACGTTTGAGCCGCCGCACCACCGCGCCGAGTTTGCGGTCGCGCCCGCGCTTGCGTCCGCTCACAACCTCGGTTACCCACTTGTCGATGTGCAGATTACGGCTCTCGGCAAAACGGGCAATCTCGTTGCGTTGGTTCTCCAAAGTCTGTTTTTCGGTGCTTACTCTTAAATAGGCAACTATCATTATTAGGTATACTCCTCCCCTGTTTATCGCCTGCAATGTAGTAATTGCTCGGCAATAATCGGGCAGAAAATCGGGTTAATTTGTATATAATAATTAAATGTTCAATTTATTATTGCAAATATACTGCAATTTTCGCCATCTGCAACATTTTCTCAATAAAATTTTGATTGTCAGCAAAATATACCCGCGTATATATTAAAAACCACACGCTGAAAATCAGCACATTATCGATTCGTAAATAAATGAACGATTAATTGTGTGTTTTTATGAGCAACAAATCGGAGTATCAGTCTTTTAGGCGGTTTTGCGGTTGCGGTGTTTGGAAAAGTGTTGTGTGAACCGGCTCCGATTTGGCGATACAATTTTTTAGGTTTATGAGAAAAATTTTGATTTTATGTTTGGGCCTGTTCGGTATGGGTCATTTGCAGGCCCAAGAGCGTATCCTTGTAGATACGTGTTCGACGCGATTCTATTTCAAGATAGGGTCGTCCGTATTGGAGCATTCGCAGTTCGGCAACGGCAAGCGAATGCACGTCCTGTCGGACAAACTCTATCATCTTCATCAGGACAAATTGTGCAAAATCACTTCGGTGGTCGTTTCGGCGGGTGCTTCGCCCGAGGGTAGCAATGCCATCAACGAGCGTCTGTCGCGCGAGCGCGGCGAGATTACGGTCGAGTTCCTGCGTCGCCACCCGGCGTTGCAGAGCGTTGATGTCGAACGCCGTGCGCTCAATGTCGATTGGGACGGTCTGATGTTGGAGATTGAGAAGGATTTCAGCGTGCCGTACCGCAACGAGGTGATGGAGATTATCCGCAACACGCCCGAGTTCATCGTCAAGGGCGGCAAACTCGTCAGCGGCCGCAAGCAGCAGCTGATGGCACTGCACGGTGGCTCGGCGTGGAAGTATATGTTCGAGAACAACTTCCCGCAGGTACGCAGTTCCTATATAGAAATAGAGTATCGCTACGGTCTGCCCGAGGCGGGATTGGACGCATCGTCGGTTCCCGATGTCGCAGGCTTCGTGAAGGGCGACTTGGAGGTGCGCGATGTGCTGACCAATGAGTTGCTCGGACGGGGCAAAATCGAGGGCGACGTGCGCGGTGAGGTGCATCGCGTGTTGTGGGACGACGGCACCATCACCGTCAAGGGTCGCGTTACGGGCTACTCCAAGGGCAATGTCGTCGGTCCTGTTACCGCGACCGTCTTCGGTAAAGGACACATCGACAGCGACGACCCGATTTATGTGAGCGGCGATGCCCGCGCCACCGATTCGGTCGAGTTGGTCGGCATCGACCCCGACCGTTTGGTCGCCATCACGGGTAAGGTCGAGGGACACGTCAAAGTCGATGCCGAGGCGATGAAGAAGATTCGCGAGGCACTTGCCAAGAAGCGCGAGGAGCAGGCGCGACTCGAAGCCGAGGAGCGTGCCCGTCGCGAGGCGGAGGAGCGCGCCCGATTGGAGGCGGAAGAACGCGCTCGTCGCGAGGCGGAGGCTGCCATTCCGAAGGAGCCGAAGAAATTCTATATGGCTCTGAAAACCAATATGCTCTACGATGTTCTGCTCGTGCCGAATATCGGCTTGGAGTTCTACTTGGGCAAGGGCTGGACGATAGGTGCCGATGCTATGTATGCTTGGTGGGACAACTCCAAGCGCGACCGCTACTGGCGCATCTACGGAGGCGATTTGACGCTCCGCAAATACTTCGGCAAACGCGCCGCCGCCAAACCGCTGACGGGACACCATTTCGGCTTGTACGGTCAGGCTCTGATTTACGATTTCGAGCGTGGCGGCAAGGGCTACATGGGCGGTAAGCCGAAGTCGATGCTCATCGACGATATGCACTGGGGCGTGGGTATCGAGTACGGTTACGCACTGCCTATTGCGCGTCGCCTGAACCTCGATTTCACCTTCGGCATAGGTTACCTCGGCGGCACGAGTCGCGAGTATCGCCCTATGAACGGCTACTATGTGGCGGAGTCGAGCAAACGACGGAATTGGTTCGGACCTACCAAGGCGGAGATTTCGCTGGTATGGCTAATCGGTTATGGTAATTACAACGAGAAGAAAGGAGGAAAGCGTTAATTATGAAACATATATTTTGTAAAACACTGCTCGCCGTTGCCGCCGCATTGGTCTGCTCGGCGTGCGAACAGAAAGAGTTGCTCGAACGACGCGATGTCGAGAGCGAGGTGTCGGTACGATTCGATTGGAGCGACGCTCCGAGCGCAGCACCCAAGAAGATGGTTCTCTACCTCTTCCCCGACACGGGCGGCAAGGCGGAGCGTTACGAATTCGGCAACGCCAACGGCGGCAAAATCACCGTGCCGGTCGGCTCCTACGATGCCGTCTGCTTCAATGGCGATACCGAGCGAATTATCTTCCGCAACCAGACTGCGCTCAATTCTTTCGAGGCTTATACGGGCGATGTGAAGCGAATCGGCTCGCTCAATATCGATGCCGCCGTCGTCCCGCGTGCCGAAGGGACGGAGCGCGAGCGTATGGCGGAGCAGTCGGATGCTCTCTGGCGTGGCACGCCAAAGGCGAAACTTGTGCTCAAACCGCGTATGGAGGGCGGTGCAGAACTTGTTATGCTGATGTCGCCTGCCTACGAGGCATACAACATAACGGTCAAATATACCGACAGCAGCATCGAGAGCAGCAATGCGAAGTTCGGCGTGTCGCTCTCGTCGCTCGCTCCGTCGCTGTTGCTCGTGAGCGGAGCCTATGGCTCGGAGGCGGTAACGGTGCCTGCCGCACTTGCCTTCGATACGACTAAAAAGACTCTGTCGGGGCGTATCGTCGCCTTCGGCAACTGCGACAATTCGTCCCGCCAACACTTTCTGATGGTCTATGCCGTCCTGCCCGACGGTCGCAAGTACGGCTTCAAGTACGATGTGTCGGCAGCGATTCACTCCGCGCCCGACAAACAAAACGTGCAACTGCTCATCGACAAATTCGATTTGCCGAAGCCGATAGGCGGCGAGAGCGGACTGAAACCGAGCGTCAGGGAGTGGCAGATAATCGATGTGCCAATCGTGCTGTAAACCAAACGAGAACAGAAGTTCCTCAAAACAATACAATAACCAAAATTAACAAAAACAAAACAGTTAAACCATGAACAAAAGTTTATTTGTTGTTGCCTTGGCTTCGGTTGCCATGGCATCATGCTCGAAAGACGAGCAGCCGCGTGCATCGGTCGATTCCGATGTAATCACCTTGAAGTCGTCGGTTTTGTCGGTGCGTGGTACCGATATAGACGACAGCAATCTGTCGAGCCTCTACGTTACGGCATTCGATACGAAGGACGCCGTGTTCTTCGGCGAAACCGTCTTCAACCGCGAGGGCACGACCAACAGTTTCAAGTCCAATCCCGAGCATCGTTGGCCGGGCGACGGCAGTAAAGTACGCTTCTACTGCTACGCACCTGCTGCTGCCGATTTGGGCGGTACGGTGTCGTTGAAGGCGGGCGAAAAGAGCCTCACAGACTTTTCGCCAAAGAGCGACATCAAGAGTCAGACCGACTTCGTGGCGGCTTGCGCCGAGGGTACGAAGGGCGACGGCAATGGCGTGAACGTGGCTATGAACCACCAGCTTACGCAGATTAAAATCGCTGCCAAGTGCGACAATAAGACCTACACCTGCAAAATCACGGGTGTGAAAATCGGTCGTCCCGTGTCGAAGGCTTCGTTCACTTTCCCTGCGGTCGGTGCGGCTGCGGGCGTGTGGACTCCGAGCACTGTCGAAACCGATAAAGAGAACTACAAGGCAGAGTTTGCCACGGCAGTCGAACTGAACGCAAATGCGCAGTCGATTATGGACGCCAACGGCAGCGCGATGCTGATTCCGCAGACGCTCGTGGCTTGGGACTCGACCAACAACCCGAAGAACGAGGCAGGCGCAGGTAAGACGCGCGGTGCGTACATCGCCGTGAAACTCTTGGCTACTTCGACCGCGGGCAAAGTGCTGTTCGACGGCTGGTCGGCAGTGCCTGTTCCGACCAATACGGTTTGGGAGGCAGGCAAGTCCTACACCTACACGCTCGACTACACCAACGGCTTGGGTAAGGTCGACCCCGAGGAACCGCACTCGCCGGATACTCCGGAACCGGGTGAGGACATCTTGGGCGGCAACGTATCGTTCAAGGTAACCGTAACCCCTTGGGCTTCGGAGAACCGCGACATCGATGTTAAATAGTGGTGGCACGGCAGCGACCGCATAGCGACGGTCGCGCCGCGTCCATACACAAAAATTTCAACAGGTCGGGCAAGGGTTGAAACGGCAGGCACGGACTCATACATATTTCATTGTGGTAAAGCCGGTTGCTTGTTTCCGTGCCGTAAGTTGGGAGCGTATATATTTGGGGGGAGCTTTACGCACCTTCCCTTCCCGACCGCAAAAGAGATTCCCGCATTGCGCGGGGCTCTCTTTCATCAAAAGTGGCGACATACGCGCCTTGCGTATGTGGTCTGTTGTAAAATATAAATTGTGAGGAGGAGTGAATTATGAGAAAGATGTTTTATAAGGCTGTGCCGATGCTCGGCGCGATGTTCGCGCTTTTGTCGGCAACGATGGCAGGGTGTACGAAAGACGCCTATTCCGACAATAATAACCCGAACAATGGTAAACGTATTATAGGATTTGCAATCTCGGCAAGCCCTTCCGTGCCTGCATCTGCGGGCGTGGCTTGTGCCGAGCCGGTGAGTGTCGAGTGTCTGCCGCTTGCGGGCGGCGAGCGCGCGATGTATCTCCACTCGGTTGTGGTCGAGGGTATCGAAACAACCGCCGCGCCTGCCGACCCGTCCGTTGTGGGTGCCGCTCCTCTGACCGATGATACCATAGCCGATGCGGGTGTGCTGGCGTTCAACTTCGATGGCGAGTGGAGCGCGGAGGCGACGCCGCGATTTATGTACGATGTGCGCATAGCGAAGGCTCAAAACTGGAAGACAGATGTCCGCTACCCGAACAATGCGAGCAAGTTGCGCTTCTATGCCTATGCTCCGTACGCTTGCAAGGGTGTAACGCTCTCGGGCAAAGATGCGGCGGGTGTACCCGAACTGCGCTACGCCGTGCCGTCGTCGGTTGCCGAGCAGCAGGATTTGCTCTTCGGTCGCACGGCGGACATTGTGAGCGATGCAGCTCCGGCACAGGTGTCGCTCGAACTGAAACACGCGCTCTCGGCGGTGCGCTTCGCCACGGGCGACGATATTGCCGAGGGTACCGTGCAGTCGATTACGCTGAAAGGGGTCTATACGACGGGCGTATGCACGCTTGCCGATGCAATGCCCGTGTGGCGCGATGTCGCCACGGTGCAGAATCTCGCTTTGGAGGTCGGCAAGCAAATAGATGGCTCGGAGAATGTGGCGATTACCACTCCCGAGCAGACTTTTATGATGATTCCGCAGACTCTGCCCGATGGTGCGTCGATTGAGGTTGTGATTGTTGCCGACGGCAAACCGCAGACCCTCTCGTGCAGCATTGCGGGCAGCACTTGGAAGGCGGGCTATACGAATATCTACAAGGTGTCGTCGTCGAGCATCACGGGCGAGCCTGTTTTGAGCATCGAAGTACCATACAGCGTTGACCACAACGGCGGACAATGCTCCTACAAGGTGGCGAGTTACAAGCTGCGCACCGACGGCACGAAAACGCCGTTGGCGTGGAGTGTCAAAAGCTACTCGACCGATGGCGGTGCAACGTGGGCGACCTCGTGTCCTGCGTGGCTCTCGCTGACAAGCAGTGGCGACGGCAGTGCCGAGCCGACCGATTACAGTGCCGAGATAAAGGCGCAAACCGCGAGCGTGCAGGACGATATGTTGCAAAAAAATCCACCCGTGTCGGGAACTTACGACCTCTCGACCTGTGGCGGAACGACACCCGTGAATACCGCCAACTGCTACTTGGTCAATGCCGCCGGCAAATACTCTCTGCCGTTGGTCTATGGCAATGCCGTGAAGAACGGCGCGACAAACGAGTCGGCATATAAGGCGACAGGTCAGGCACGAAATGCGCTCTCCGTCTTCCAAAACCACTTGGGCGCGGCAATTACCGACCCCTACATCTACAACAACGCCGATTGCAAGCCTGTGCGTGCGATTCTCGTTTGGCAGGACACGAAGGATTTGGTTACCAACGTAGCCCTTGCCTCCGACGGTCGCTCGCTCACCTTCGAGGTCGGACGGCAGAACATACGCCAAGGCAATGCCGTTGTCGGCATACTCGATGCCTCCGAGCGCATCATCTGGTCGTGGCACATCTGGGTAACGGCATATAAGCTTGGCGACGACCTCGTTACCGTGTCGGACCGACGCGTGAGCGGAACATATACGATTATGCCCGTCAATTTGGGCTGGTGCTCCACTTCGGGCGAGGCACAGACCTATGCGGGTCGCGAAGTGCTGGTCAAATTCGCCCAAGAGGGCAGAAACGGCAAGGAGGCGACCGTAGCCTTCGTGCAGCGGGCATTTGCCAAAACGGGTTTGCAAAATACGGGCAACTGCCCCTACTACCAATGGGGCCGCAAAGACCCTATGCGTCCCGCGGGCGACAATGTCGAAGATAAGGCCTACTATACCTCCAATGCCAAATACAATCTGACCTCGTCGGAGGCCACGCACGCAGGTGTGGCACTCGCCGACGGCATTCAGAATCCCCACACCTTCTTCTGCGGTTACGATACATGGACGACGTGCCGCTGCCACAATCTCTGGAATATGACCCCCTCTTCGGGTAAGGTTGTCAAAACCGTTTACGACCCGTCGCCTGTCGGCTTCACGGTTCTATCGACAAATGCAGCCAAGGTGCTGTGCCTCGACATCAAAAAATTGAGTTGGAACAACGGCCATGTCTTCAAGGGCAACGGCAGCGGTGTCCGATGCGTACTCCCTGCCGTCGGTTGCCGCACCAATCGGTCGGGATTGAACGACATTCACCGTTCGGTACTCTGTTGGCTCTCGGATTGCGGAGCCGAACGCACGGCGTATATGCTCTACATCACCGAGTTCCAAAACCGCGGCACCATCTCGTCGTATCGTTCCAAAGGTGGCGCAATACGCTGTATGAAAGAGCAATAACACCAATGAAAGAACAACATAAGAAAGTCAAATTTTAATTAAAATCATGAGAAATTTTTATAGTACATTACGGCAGTGCTTTTGCGTGGTGCTGCCATACGCGGCAATGCTTTCCGCCTGCACCAAGGAGAATTCGGCAAGCATCGACCCTTCGCACTCGACCATCGGCTTTGCCGTTTCCGCACCGTCGGTTTTTACCTCGTCCGATGGTCGTTGCGGCGGCGAGTTGGTGAGTTGCGCCAACCTTGCGTTGGGGGGCGGCACGAAACCTATGTTTATCCACGTCCTGACCGACGAAGGCATCGCCCCGAGCGTGTCGGAGGCCAACGACACCTCCATTTCGCGAGGTGAACCGCTCACCGAGGCTACCCTGACCGATGCGGGCGTGGTGGCGTTCAACTTCAAGGGTGAGTGGAGCGACGCGCTCGCACCGCAATTTATGTACGACGTGCGCATCGCGAAGGCTTCCGACTGGAAGACCGATGTGCGCTACCCGAACGACGCGAGCAAGGTGCGC
>JBNMLI010000046.1:0-8372 GCA_050874765.1 Alistipes sp. | reverse complement strand
GTGTACCACAGCGGAGCAAAATTCGAGCCTACGGCAAGCACCGCCGCCGCGGCGAGTATGCCCGTGCGCTTGGCAAAGTCGGGCAATCGCTTTTCGCGCAGAGCGAAAATCAAGTCGTTGAGCCACAGCGCAACAGCAACGATTGCGAAGTAGTAGGTGATTTGCGGGTGGTTGGCTCCGATTTCGAGCGAGGCAAACAGCGCGGCTGTTGCGCCGCCCAGCCACTTCCGCCCGCGCAGGGTCATGTAGATTGCGCCAATCATCGCGGGTGCATAGACCAAAGCCCACATCTTGGTGATGTGGCCCGCGCCTATAATCAGCATAAAATAGGTCGAAAGCCCGTAGGCAAGCCCCACGACTATGCCCACCCATGCCGACATACCCATCATCACGACCATCAGCCACGCCGCCATCATCGCCCAAAAGAGCAACCCCGCAGGCTCGGCAAACACGCCCAGCACCCAATCTGTTGCGTGCTTGATAATCTGGGCAGGGTAGCGTATGTTGATTAGGTAGGCGGGCATACCGCCGAACATCGCGCCCGTCCACTGCGGGTCCTCGCCATACTCGGCGCGGCACTCGCGTATGTCGCGGCTCATGCCGTCGAACTGCTGCACATCGTGTTGCGCCAAAACGCGCCCCTCGAACTGCGGTGCGTAGCATAACACGCTGACAACGAAAAATATCGCTATTGCCGCCAAGGCGGGTAACGCCTTGCGCATAATCTCCTTCAATCTCTCCATAATGCCCATATAATCCCCAAAGTTAGAAAAAATCATTGAGTTTTGGGGACGAATCCCGAAAAATAACTATCTTTGTTCAGATATAACATTTTTTATGACGACACTCGATACGATTCGCAAGCCTATCGAAGCGGAGTTGAAGAGTTTCGACGACTTTGTGCGTCGCAACTTCTCCGACGGCAAGAGCGGGCTTATGGCACAGATGCTCGACTACGTCCTCTCCTCGCGCGGCAAGGGGTTGCGCCCGACGATAGTTATGCTCGCCGCAGGAGCCACCTCTGCCACAGGCTCATTCGGCAAGCGCACTTTTTTGGCAGGTATGCTGGTCGAGATGATTCACGTCGCATCGCTCATTCACGACGATGTCATCGACGAATCGGATATGCGCCGCGGCCGTGCATCGGTCAATGCCCGCTGGCAGTCGCGCAACGCCGTCATCGTCGGCGACTACATCTTGGCTCGCAATATGAGCCTCGGTCTGCAAAGCGGTCAGTTCGACCTGCTCAACCACATAATCGGCAGTATGACATCGCTTTGCGAGGGCGAAATCCTGCAAAGCGACCACGCCTCCAAGTTGGACACTTCGCGCGAGGCATACTGCGACATCATCAACAAAAAGACGGCAACGCTCTTCGGCACATGCGCCTCGGCAGGTGCAATGTCGGTCGGCGCACCGCGCGAGGCGGTGGAGCGTATGCGCCGCTACGGCGTGGCTCTGGGTATGGCATTCCAAATCGCCGACGATATTCTCGACTATACGCCCGACAACAACACGGGCAAGCCGTGCCACAACGACCTGCGCGAGCAGAAAATCACACTGCCCCTCATCGCCGTTCTCGAAGAGGCGGACGAAGAACTGCGCAACGCAATTATGCACCACCTGCCGCTCTGCGCCTCGTCGGACGAGAGCGTGGCGTTCATCAGTCGCGTGGTCGCCGAGCGTGGCGGTGTCGAGCGCGCCCGCGAGAGTATGGAACAATATATCGCGCAGGCGATGATGCTGCTCGGCGAGTGCGCGCCGTCGCCTTACCGCGATGCACTGGCACACCTCTGCACCTACGTCGCCGAGCGCGACCGCTAACAAACGTAACAACCTAAAACAGAACAAATATGGAAAAGACAGTACAGAAAAGTTACACGCTGCCCATGCTTATGATGTTTGCACTCTTCTTTATGATTGCATTCGTTACGGGCCTGCAAAACCCGCTGGGCGTGATTGTCAAGGAGCAGTTCGGACTCGCCAACTGGCAGTCGCAACTGGGTAATGCCGCCAACTTCATCGCCTACGCATTTATGGGCGTGCCGGCAGGCTACCTGCTACAACGCATCGGCTACAAGCGCACGGCACTGCTCGCCATCGCGGTGGGTTTCGTCGGAGTGTCGGTCATCTTCTTCGGCGGCTACATCGCCAATTTCTACATCTACCTGCTCGGCGCATTCGTCGGCGGTTTCTCGGTTTGTATGCTCAACACCGTTGCCAACCCGATGCTCAACGCCATCGGTGGCGGCGGTAACCGCGGCAACCAAATCGTGCAGTTCGGCGGTTCGTGCAACTCGCTCGGCGCGACCATCGTTCCCGTACTCGCGGGCTACCTTATGGGGTCGAATCCAGCAATCAAGGATACCTTCCCTGCGCTGGAACTCGCCATGGGCATCTTCGCACTCGCCTTTGTGGTACTCTACTTCACCGAGATTCCCGAGCCGTTCGTTGTGTCGGCTGCCAAGGACAAGAACGACACCCACTCGCCGCTCTCGTTCCGCCATTTCGTACTCGGCGCATTCGGCATATTTATATATGTAGGTCTTGAAGTGGGCATTTCGAGTATCGCCAACCTCTATATGACCGCACCTGTCGAGCCTGCCGAGGGCGCACCCGTGGGCTTGGGTATGACCAAGGCGACCGCCGGTATGATTGTAGGCGTATATTGGTTGCTGATGTTGGTCGGCCGTTTGATTGGCGGTGCACTCGGCGCAAAGGTGTCGTCGAAGACGATGCTCGCCTTCGCCTCGGGCGTAGGCGGCGTGCTGGTTTTGCTGGCTATGTTCCTGCCACAGGTGAGCGTGCTGATGCCGGCGTTCGACAACGCTTCGCTCTCGTTTGCTATGATGCCGGTGCCGTTGAGCATTATGTTGCTGATGCTCACTGGTCTTTGCACCTCGGTGATGTGGGGCGGCATCTTCAACCTCGCCGTTGAGGGCTTGGGCAAATATACCTCCGTGGCTTCGGGCTTCTTTATGGTTATGGTCTGCGGCGGCGGTATCCTGCCTCCTATTCAGGGCTGGATTGCCGACAAGACCGACTACCTGACCTCCTACTGGATTATCGTTGCCGCCATGGCATACCTGCTCTTCTACGCCCTCGTCGGCTCGAAGAATGTCAATACCGACATCGACGTGGCGTAAGCGATTTTTAGCGCGTATAAAGATAAACTCCCGATGTGGGCATTTGCCCACATCGGGAGTTTTTTAATGGCAGATTCCGTAAGCCGAGTTCTGTTTTAGTCCATCATTTATCTACAATCGCAGTCGCCTGCGACTTCCAGCGGTTTACCCCTCGACATCGGGCGAGCAACCCTTAATTGTCGATATACATAACCTTGCAACCCGTAAGACGTACTGCCGAAGCGCATTGCTGCCTCCGCGGTGGGCTCTTACCCCGCCTTTTCACCCTTACCCCGCGAGCGGGGCGGTTGTTTTCTGTTACGCTGCTATGCCCTCACGGACATCAAGTCGTTAGCTTGTACGGCGCTCTGTGTTGCTCGGACTTTCCTCTCCCCTCGCGGGCAGCGATGAACCGAATCTACACCGCAAAGTTACACAATTTTCCGAATAATCCGCTACTCCTCCGCATATTGCACCCCGCGCCGTTGTCTGTTTTTCAAAATAAAAATCGCCGAACGCTTGCAAAACAGTAACATTTTTGTTACTTTTGTGTCGTAATTCAATTAAGGATTACACAAGGTTCTTTTACGTTATGAAGATAAATGAACTTTTGAAAATGCTTCGAGATTCCGATTGCGTCATATTGCGCCACGGTGGTAATCACGACATGTGGAAAAGCAATAAAACCGGCAATGTATTTGCCGTACCTCGTCATGGCAGCCAAGAGGTACCAACCGGAACACTGAAAAGTATTTTGAAGAAAGCGGGGCTGTCGGAATAGCCCCGCCGACTTCGTTTGGTAAATAATTTAATTAAACGAGGATAAAAATAACAAACTAAAACCAAAAAACGATATGACACAGGTAAAGGTAATAATCGAAAAGGGGAAAGACGGATTGTATTCGGCTTATTGTCCCGATTTCGAGTTCAAAGGGTATTCGTTCGGTGGATTTGGCGAAAGCGCATCGGAAGCAAAAGCCGATTTTATGGCAAGCGTCGAAGATGTAAAAAAAATGTATTGTGAGGAGCATCGCTGCGATGCCGATGAGTTGAATGCAATCACATTCGATTGGCATTACGACATACCTTCTATGTTCGGGTGTTTCCCCTATCTTAACATAACCAAATTCGCAGAGGTGGTAGGGATAAACACGTCGAAGATGCGACAATATGCAAGGGGTCTTGCATATCCGTCCGAGAAAACCACTCAAAAGATAGAGGCGGGCATGCACAGCATCGTTGCAGACTTGTCGAAGGTGCATTTCTCGTAAGCGAGCAAACCTATTCAAGTGGCAAGTTCCAATAAAGAACTTGCCACTTTTTTTATTGCCAAGTGTGTTTCTCCCGATTATCGTTGAATCCTACGTAAAATTGGGGCTAATAAATGATACGTTATGGGGTGCTGTGGTGCTTTTGTTTTATTCTGTTATGTTTTGTTTTTCTCAAAAAATAGTACCTTTGTAACCAATAACTCTTAATTTTTCGATATGGATATTATTCGCGCCGAGCATATCACCAAGCGATTCACTCGGCATACGGCACTCGACGATGTGTCGGTAGCAATCCCGCAAGGCTCGGTTTACGGCCTGCTGGGTCCCAACGGAGCAGGCAAGACGACACTCATTCGCGTAATCAACCGCATCACACTCCCCGACGAAGGTCAAATCCTGTTCGACGGCAAACCAATCACGCAACAAGACATCTACAAAATAGGCTACCTGCCCGAGGAGCGTGGACTCTACCGTAAGATGAAGGTCGGCGAGCAGGCTGTGTTCCTTGCCCGCCTCAAAGGACTCTCGCGCCACGAGGCTCTCGTGCGCCTGAAAGAGTGGTTCACGCGACTGGGTATCGAGGAGTGGTGGACCAAGAAGGTCGAGGACCTCTCGAAAGGTATGGCGCAGAAGGTGCAGTTTATCGTTACGGTGCTGCACGAGCCTAAACTGCTCATCTTCGACGAGCCGTTCTCGGGCTTCGACCCTATCAATGCCAACCTCTTGAAAGAGGAGATTTTGCGCCTGCGCGACCGCGGTGCAACGGTCATCTTCTCGACCCACAATATGGCGAGCGTCGAGGAGATTTGCGACCACATCACGCTCATCAACCAATCGCACAACATCCTCTCGGGGCGTGTCGATGAAATCCGCCGTATGCACGGCGGCAACATCTTCACGGTGCAGTTCCGCGGCGAGTGCGAACCGCTGGCACAACGCCTTGCCGGCAAGTGCGAGATTTTGGAGCGCGAAGAGGGTGTAACGGGCTTTGCGACAATGAAAATCCACATTGCCGACAACGCTGATGTGCGTCCCGTCGTGGCTCTGATAAACGACAGCGTCGAACTGCGCTCGTTCAGCGAAATCATACCGAGCATGAACGACATATTCATTCGTGCCGTGAACGGCAATCTCTAACCCGAAAAAGAGTAGAACAATTATGAAAAACATTTGGATTATAATGGCTCGCGAATACCGCGAGCGCGTATATAAGAAGTCGTTCATACTCACGACCATACTCACACCGCTGTTGATGCTCGCGCTTATGGCGGCACCGACGCTGGTGATGATGTTCGCCAAGGGCGACACCAAAACCATCGAGGTGATTGACGAGAGCGGCATCGTCGCTCCGCAGTTGGTGTCGAACGAAACGGTGCAGTTCGTCGTGGGCGACGAACCGCTTGGCGAGGCACTCAAACACTCGATAGACGACGCGAATTTCGGCGTGCTGCACATCGGGGCAAATATCGTCGAGGATTGCAACGCCGTGCAACTCTACACCAACTCCTCGTCGTCGATGATGGTCGAAGAGTCGATTGCCGACCGCATATCGGAGGTTATCGAGCAGGAGCGGTTGAAGGCATACAACATCGACAATTTGCAGGAGATTCTGGATAAGGTGCGCGCCGATGTGCATCTGACGACATTCCGCAACGATAAGGGCGAGGACGAAACCTCCGGCGGAGCCTCGTCGTCGATGGCAGCGTCGATGGTCGGCGTGGCACTCGGCTTCCTGCTCTATATGTTCCTGTTGCTCTACGGCTCAATCGTGATGCAGAGCATCATCGAGGAGAAGAACTCGCGCATATTGGAGGTGATGGTTTCGACCGTGCGTCCGTTCGATATGATGATGGGCAAGATACTCGGCGTGGCGATGGTCGGAGCGACGCAGATTGTCATCTGGGGCGTGCTGATGGTGCTGATGAGTGCCGTGGCTCTCCCGATGATGATGCCGTCGGATATGATGGCAAGCATCGAGGCGGTGCACGCGGGCAGTGCCGATGTCGCGGGCGTGGCGCAGGCGGCAGACATCAGCCCCGAGATGATTACGGCTATGTCGTCGGTGATGAATGCGGGCTATATCGGTATGATTTTCGGTACGTTGCTGCTCTTTATGGTCGGCGGTTTTCTGCTCTATTCGGCTATGTTCGCCGCCGTCGGTGCGAGCGTCGATTCGCCGCAGGACGCGCAACAACTCACCACGCCGATTACCGTCCCGATTATATTGGCTCTGATTGTGATGATGCTCGTCATGAACGACCCCAACTCGCCCGTGGCTTTCTGGTGTTCGCTGATTCCGTTCACCTCGCCGATAGTGATGATGGCACGCATACCGAGCGGAATCCCGACTTGGGAAATCGTGCTGTCGCTCGTGCTGCTCTATGCAACCTTCGCGGCGATGGTGTGGATAGCGGGCAAAATCTACCGCATCGGTATCTTTATGCACGGCAAAAAACCGACCTTCAAGGAACTTTGGCAGTGGCTTAAATACTAATTTTCAGTCATCGAAATACCATTTCCCGTGTATTGGTGTCGGCGGTTGCCGACACCAATTTTGTTTTGTGGCGGGCAAAAACGCCATTCACCAGCCGCGAATAGCCGTTCACTCAAAAAAAATTACTAACTTTGCATTTTATAGCGCACGCACGCGATGCGCACGCGCGATAATTGCAGGAAAACGCAAGAAAAATGCTGGAAAAGTTAGCAAAACAGACAGCCATATACGGCATCAGCACCATACTCGGCAGAATGTTGAGTTACCTGCTGACACCGTTCTACACCCGCATCTTCGGGCTTGACGCCTACGGCATCATCACCGATGTCTATGCGCTCATACCCTTCGCGCTGGTGGTGCTGACGCTCGGCATGGAGTCGAGCTACTTCCGCTTTGCCGCCAAGGCAGAGGCGGCGGGTGGCGATGTGGCGGCTGCCAAACGGCGACTGTTTGCAACGACGTGGGGCATCACCTCGCTCGCGGCGGTGGTCTTCTTTGCGGTGGTCGTCCTGCTGCGCAACGGCGCATCGGCACTGATGGGTGCGGCATACGAGGCTCATACCGAGTATGTGGTGATTGTCGCGGGCATAGTGCTGTTGGACGTGGTTGGGTGCATACCATTCTCGCGATTGCGCGAACAGGGGCGTGCCGGCACGTTCGTCGCGCTGAAACTCGCCAACATAGTACTGCAAGTGGCTTTGGCTGTGGGCTTTTGGGCAATGGGGCTGTTCGATAGCGAGTTCGGCGTGGGCTGGGCGTTCGTGGCAAACCTGCTGGCGAGCCTCTGCACGACGGCTATGGTCGTCGCCACGACGGGCGGTATCGCTCCGCGTGTCGATTGGGCATTGCTTGCCGTGATTTTCGGCTACTCGTTGCCACTGTTACTGTCGGGTGTGGCAGGCACGGCAAACGAATTTATCGACCGCCAGTTGATTAAATACCTCGTTCCCGACGGGGCTATGGCGCAGTTGGGCATCTATGGCGCAATTACGAAAATTGCCGTCGTGATGACGCTCTTCACGCAGATGTACCGCCTCGCGGCAGAGCCGTTCTTCCTCTCGAATTTCAAGAAGGAGGATTTCGTTGAGATGAACGCGGCGGCGTTGAAATACTACATCATGGTGTCGATGGCTATATTCCTCGGCATCGCGCTCTACCGCGATGTGTTCGCGCTGATTGTGGGCGCGTCGTTCCGCGAGGGTATCTACATTCTGCCTGTGGTGCTGGGTGCCAACATTTTGAGCGGTGTGTGGCTTAACCTCTCGTTCTGGTACAAGCGCGAGGAGAAGACGCGCTTCGCGCTGTGGGTTACGCTCACGGGTCTGTTCTTTTCGGTGGCAGGCGGTGCGGTGCTGATTCCGCTCGCGGGCTACTATGGTGCGGCGTGGAGCCGATTCATTGCCGAGGCGGTGATGGTTGCCGTCAGTCTGGCTCTGAATCGCAAGTACTTCCCTACGCCCTACGACTTCCGCCGCATTGCGG
>JBNMLI010000045.1:0-8447 GCA_050874765.1 Alistipes sp. | reverse complement strand
TTGCTGGGCAAATGCAGGCATTGCCATCATGGCAACGACAAGCGCGAAAATAATCTTTTTCATAATCTTTTCCTCCGTTGGTTAAAAGGTAAAAACTTTATATAAGTAACGTACAATACAAGCGGTTTAGTATATCTATCGGCTATCGGCGCACAAGTTTTACGACATTCTCGACGTGGTGCGTATGCGGGAACATATCGACCGGTTGGACGGCGACCACGCGGTACTGCTCGTTCAGCAGAGCCAAATCGCGAGCCTGCGTGGCAGGGTTGCAACTTACATAGACTATGCGCTCGGGTGCAGCGGCGAGGATTACGTCGATAACCGGCTCATCGACACCTGCGCGCGGAGGGTCGAGTATAATCACATCGGGACGACCGTTGCGGGCGATGAATGCGCTGTCGAGTACCTTTTTCATATCGCCTGCGTAGAATGAGGTGTTGGCAATACCGTTGATTTCGGAATTGACCTTCGCATCGGCAATAGCCTCGGGAACATACTCGATGCCGACTACCTTGCGGCACTTACGGGCGCAGAAATTGGCGATGGTACCCGTACCCGTATAGAGGTCGTAGAGAGTGTCGGTCGGTTGGAGGTCGGCAAACGAGCGTGCAATCTTGTAGAGTTCGTATGCCTGTGCCGAGTTGGTCTGGTAGAACGATTTGGGTCCGACTTTGAAGCGCAAGCCTTCCATCTCCTCGAAAATATGGTCGTTGCCCCAATAGCAAACGGGAGTTTGGTCGGTCAGCGAGTCGTTCCACTTCTCGTTCACGAAGTAGATGAGCGAGGTGATTTGCGGGAAACGCTCATGCACGAAATCGAGTAGTGCGTGTATGCGCGGTTGGTCGTTCTCGTTGAAGATGATGCTCAACATCACATCGCCCGTCGAGGCGGTGCGGATAATGATGCCGCGCATAAGCCCCCGATGCTCGCGCACGTTGTGGAACGAGTAGTCGTGTTCGATGCAGAAACGCTTAATCTCATCGCGAATCTCGTTAGACGGGTCTGCCTGCAACCAGCATTTGTTGATGTCGAGTACCTTGTCGAACATATTGGGAACGTGGAAGCCCAGTGCAGGCGCAGGTGCTATTTCGCCACCCGCGGCAATCTCCTCGTAGGTGAGCCAACGGCGGTCGGCAAAGGTGAATTCGAGTTTGTTGCGGTAGAAGAGTTGTTTTGCCGAGCCGAGGCACGGTGCAATTTCGGGCAGTTCGACCTTGCCGATGCGCGTGAGTTGGTCGCGCACTTGCTCGGTTTTGTAGCGCAGTTGCTCGTCGTAGGGCAGGTTCTGCCATTTGCAACCGCCACACACGCCAAAGTGTTCGCACACAGGCTCGACGCGACGCTCGGAACGCTTCACGAAGCGCACCACCGTACCCTCCATAAAGCGACGGTGCTTGGCGCGGATTTGTACATCGACAACATCGCCCGGGACGGTCATAGGCACGAATACCACTGCGCCCTCGTGTCGTCCGATGCTCTTGCCCTCGGCAGCCAGCGAGGTTATTTCAAGCCCCTCGATAAGGGGCAAAGTCTGTCTTTTTCTTGCCATTTGCTATTGCGATTTTACAGAGTGCGAATTTAGGAAATTTTAGCGGAACTGCAATAGGTCGATACAATTATTAAAAAATTTACATATTTTTGCGGCAGGTTTGAACATCAGGTTATGAGCAATATGATTTTATCGGGCAAACACACTATCGGTCAGTGGCTTCCCGTGGTCGGGCTGGCATTTTCATCATTTATTTTCAACACATCGGAGTTCGTGCCGATTGGTTTGTTGAGCGACATTGCACGCGATTTCGGCATCACCGAATCGCACGCTGGGGTACTGATTACGGTCTATGCATGGTTTGTGGCGGCGGCATCGTTGCCGCTGATGTTGCTCGCCTCGCGCATCGAGTATCGCAAGTTGTTGCTCGGGTTGTTTGCGCTATTCATAGCGAGCCACCTTGTATCGGCTTGTGCATCATCGTATTATATGCTTATGGCATCGCGCATAGGCGTTGCAAGTGCGCACGCCGTATTCTGGTCGATTGTTTCGCCGCTTGCCGTGAAGGTCGCCCCCGAAGGGCATCGCTCGGCGGCATTGGGGATAGTCATAACGGGTTCGTCGATAGCGATGATTGCGGGTTTGCCGCTCGGGCGCACAATCGGGTTGTTGGCAGGTTGGCGAATGACATTTTTCTACATAGGCGTAGCCGCGGCTCTGATAATGTTGTTCCTCGCCGTAGTATTTCCGCGGGTTGCAAGCGACAATGCCATATCGCTCCGCAGTGTGCCGTCGATGTTGCGCAGACCTGCATTGGTCGGCATATATCTGCTCACGGCGACGCTGATTACGGCACAATTCACGGCATACAGTTACATAGAGCCGTTCCTCGGGCAGGTGGCACAGATGAGCGAGGGCGCGATTACGTGGATACTGACGCTCTTCGGTGCGGTAGGCATCGTCGGAAGCGTACTCTTTTCGCGTTGCTACGACCGCCATCAGAACGGATTCATTAGGCTGGCAGTCATAGGCATAGTCGCCGCGCTCGCACTGCTCTGTCCCGCATCGGCAACGCACGCCACGATAATCGCGCTCTGTGCCTTTTGGGGATTGTCCATCACATTTTTCAACCTCGTATTCCAAGCCGAGATTATTCAGGTTGCACCGCAATCGACGGCAATCGCGATGTCGGTCTATTCTGGCATCTACAACATAGGCATAGGCAGCGGTGCGTTGGTCGGCGGTGCCGTCTGCACACATTTGTCGGTCGAGTATGTGGGTTTTGTCGGTTGCGCCATTGCTGTCGTCGCGGCTGCTTTTTGCCTCATACGGCTCGTACCAATCCTTACGCAGACACGCAAAAGCGGACGACAATAGGGCGTTGCAGAGTGTTGCAGGCTAAAAAAGTACGAACTTATTTTGGTATAATAAAAATTATACCTACATTTGCACCACCAAAAACGAGGTATGCCTCTTTTTGTACGATGAATTCGTAGCTCAGCAGGTAGAGCACAACACTTTTAATGTTGGGGTCCCGGGTTCGAGCCCCGGCGAGTTCACCTGACGGTCGCAATTTTTTTTGCGACCGTTATTTTTTTAGAGGGCTCGTAGTGATGAGGGTGTTGCCGTGGCTCTCACCTGCGGGTTACCTCCCTCGTGTTAATCCGCACCGCCTGACGGCGACAGCGGCACTCGGTCAGTGATGACGAACTGTCGTTCGACATTCAAGCCACCGATGAGTTCACCTGACGGTCGCAGATAATGCGACCGTTATTTGTTTGTGAGAAATGGTGCCGTGGCTCTCACTGGCGGGTTACCTCCCTCGTTTAATTACAGATATTAAGGATTGGAAAGGCGAGCGGAACGTAAGAAATGCCTGCTATGAGATGATATGCCGAGCCGACGAACAGAGCGGGCAGTTGCAAGGCTTGTGAGCCGACGAAACCGCAGTTTGCTTGCGCAAATGAGGATTGAGAAGGCGAGCGGAACGCAGAAAATGCCTGCCCTGTTCGGCGGCGGTTATATGTCGCGGCAGTTGCGCTTATCGGTAATCGTACCGTCGGTAAGTTCGACAAGCCCCATATTGGCGCGGAGCATGGTCTTCATGGTTTTGGCGTCGATATTATAGCAACGCACGGGTGCGGAGTCGTCGAACGAGTGCCACGTTTCGCCCGCGAGCAGTTCGGGTGTAAGGCAGATAATCGACGCTCCCTCGCGCTCGGCACGTTCGACGGCGTTGCGCAGGTGGCGACAGCACGGTGCTTCGACCCCGTCGAGGCGCGGTACGCAGAGCATATAGAGTTTGCCGCGCGTGGCAAGCAGCGAGTCGGTAACATCTGTCCCGCGCTCGTCGCTGATGTAGAATTCGAGAATCATCGGCTCGACCTTGTTGCCCGCCTCCTCGGTAACGCGCGTATCGACCCACTCCCACTTTTTGTCGTTGTGCCAAGCCTTGTCTTTGAGAGAGAACTCTTTGAGCTTGCCCGTACGGCGATTGCGATAGACCAGCACCACATCGGCATTTGCCTGCTCGTTGCGTGCCTGCTCCATAGCCTCGGCGATGTTCACGCCAACCTTGTAAGGCAGAAAATCGAAAGGCGGAAGGTGGTAGTAGCTATAAATGCCCAAGCCCATACTGCCCGAGCAGAAGAGGATTGTCAGCAGAAGTTCGCGGGGCGAAAAGGCAAAGACGCGGTCGGGGCGGTAGCGCCACCAAACACACACAGCCATAGGCAACAACACCAGATTTTTGGCAAAGGTCTGCCACGGCGTAAGTTTGATGAATTCGCCGAAGCAACCACAATCCTCGACAGGTATCCACGTCGCGCTCAAAAAGGTCAGCGTCGTGAAGAAGAGCATCGACAGCACGGCGAAGATGGAAATCAGGCGCACACGCACCTTGAAGAGCATCATGCAGCCCATCATCAGTTCGGCACCGCACAACCAGATGGAGAAGACCATCACCAGCGGTTTGAGCGAATCGAAACCGTAGATGGTCAGGTAGTTGGTGATATTCAACGCCGTACCCCACGGGTCAACAGCCTTGACAAAACCCGAGAGGATAAACGTGAGCGCAAATGCCGTGCGGCAAATGTGCGTCAGTATTCGGAACCAGCGTCTGTTTCGCAACGATGCACCCATACCCTATTTATTCAGCAAAGGCAGCACGCACTCCTTGATGCGCTCGAAAATTTGGTCGGGCGAAGCCATTTTGCCCTCGCTGTCGCCACAATCGACAACACGCAGGTTGGCGTCGTTCTGCGCAGCGTCGAGATAGACCCGACGCACGCTCTCCTGCAACGAGAGCGATGCCTCGTGAATGTCCGCCCCGCCTTTGAGGTAGTTGCGGTCGTCGCCCTCGCGCGCGGCGGTCAGTTTCTGCACCGTGAAGTCGAACGGCACGTCCAGAAACAGCGACACATCGGGGCGCGGTATGCGGTTGTAGTCGTATTCGAGGTTGAGAATCCACTCTTTCAGTTGCTTGCGTGCCGCAGCGTCGGCGATTTTGGCGCATTGGTAGCCTATGTTGGAATAGACATAGCGGTCGGCAATCACGACCTTGCCCGCGGCAATCCACGAGCGGATTTGTGCCGCCATATCGGCACGGTCGCCCGCATAGAGCAGAGCGACGATATAGGGATTGACCTGTTCGAGCGAGCCGAGTTCGCCGCGCAGGAAGCGCGCTATCAGGTCGCCGTAAATCGGAGCATCGAACCGCGGGAAGTGGACATATTCGGTTGCGATGCCGCGCGAGGCTATCATATCGCGCAACATCTTGATTTGGGTCGATTTACCCGCCCCGTCCAGTCCTTCGAGTACAATAAACATATCTATATATTGGTTTTATCTCAACATTCTGACGGCACGCGCCACTCCGTCGGCGAGGGCATCTGCCTCGGCAAGCGTATTATAGAGGGCAAACGACGCGCGGCACATACCGCTCACACCGAAACGCGCCATAGTCGGCTCGGCACAGTGATGACCCGTGCGGACGGCGATGCCCATTTTGTCGAGTATCAGTCCTATGTCGTAGTGGCCTGCACCATCGACGCTGAAACTGATAATCGGAGCCTTGTCTGCCGTCGTGCCGTAGATGTGCAGACCCTCAATCGCGGAGAGGCGTCGGGTGGCGTGGTCGAGTACCTCGCGTTCGTGGCGGGCGACCTCCGCAGCAGGCAGAGCCTCGATATAGCGCACAGCCTCGCCCAAGCCGATTGCGCCGATGAAATTGGAGGTACCTGCCTCGAATTTCAGTGGCAGCGGAGCGTAGGTGGTACGGGCGAAGGTTACCTTATCGACCATATCGCCACCGCCCATGAACGGTGGCATCTCTTCGAGTATTGCGCGCTTGCCGTAGAGTATGCCTATGCCCGTCGGAGCGTAGAGTTTATGACCCGAGAAGGCATAGAAGTCGCAGTCCAAAGCCGCGACATCGACTCCGCCGTGGACTATGCCCTGACAGCCATCGACAACCACAATAGCACCGACGGCGTGTGCCGCGTCGATAATCGTACGCAGGTCGGGACGAGTGCCGAGTGTGTTAGATGCTTGCGCGATGGCGACAACGCGCGTGCGCTCGTCGAGAAGCGACGGCAGAAGTTCGGTTTTGAGCCGTCCGTCGTCATCGACAGGCAGCACTCTGATGTGTGCGCCCTTGCGTTCGGCTGCAAGTTGCCACGGGACTATATTGGAGTGGTGTTCGATTTCGCTCACAAGGATATTGTCGCCCTCGTGGAGGAAACGTTCGCACCAAGCATACGCCACCAGATTGAGCGATGCCGTAGCACCCGCCGTGAAAATTATCTCCTCGCGCGAAGATGCGCCAATAAAGGCACGCACGCGCTCGCGAGCCTCCTCGTAGAGGGTTGTCATACGGTCGGAGAGATAGTGGACACCGCGGTGGACGTTGGCGTTGAGCTGCTCGTAGAGGCGTGTCGTAGTATCTATGACGCACTGCGGCTTCTGCGCCGTGGCACCGCTATCGAGGTAGATGAGCGGTTTGCCATAGACCGTGCGCCCGAGAATCGGGAAATCGCGCCTTATATTTTCGACATCGAAGCCCATGTGCATTACAATTTTTCGAGTTTATCGGCAATCTCCCCCGCTACCGCCTCGCGCACCTGCTCGATTGGACAGCGGTTCAAGATGTCGTTCACAAAGCCTTCGATTTGCAGACGGCGGGCATCTGCCTCGCTCAATCCGCGCTGGCGCATATAGAAGAGTGCCTCCTCGTCGGGCTGACCGACCGTCGCGCCGTGGGAACAGCGCACATCGTCGGCGTAGATGAGAAGTTGGGGCATCGTGATGATATGTCCGCCACCAATCTCGATATTGCGGCTCTGCTGTTGGGCGTCGGTCTGCTGTGCGTCGGGCGCGACATAGACCAAGCCCTGAAATTCGCCAGTTGCGCGACCTGCCGCAACGCCCTTGACCATGGCGCGGCTCGTGCATTGCGGAGCGCGGTGGTTGGTTGTCAATTTGAATGTGCAATGCTCGTCGCCCGCAGCCACAAAGGCTGCCGACAACTCATTCTCTGCCCTGCGCTCGGGCAGGTTGATGGTGTATGCCGTATTGGCACTGCGCAGTTGCATAACGACCGTTGAGCAGTGGCTGCCCTCGCTCTGCGCGATTTCGACAGCCGAGAATGCCTCGGCAAAGTAGATGTCCGTCAGCGACACCTGCGCCCCGCGCGAGAGCGACAACTCCACCGCCGACTCGTTGGCTGTGGTATGTACAATGACAAGTTGCACAGGCTCTGCCGTATCTGCCTCGATACGCACCGCGTCATGCGGGTTGAGCATCAGAAGCGGACGCTCCGCGCCCACGCGCGAAACAGCTCCGCCCGCGAACTCCGTCACTGTGCCACTTGCAATCAGTTCCTCGATACTCATCGCCCGTTAATCTTTATAGTCGTTAATCAGCCAGTCGTAGCCCTCCTTTTCGAGTTTGAGCGCGAGGCTCTTGTCGCCCGAATAGATGATGCGGCCGTGGTAGAGAACGTGGACGACATCGGGAACGATATAGTCGAGCAGACGCTGATAGTGGGTAATGACGACCGTCGCATTCTCGGCAGTGTGCAGGCGCGTTACGCCCGTTGCCACGATGCGCAATGCGTCGATGTCCAGACCCGAATCGGTTTCGTCCAAAATAGCGAGCGTCGGGTCGAGCATCGCCATTTGGAAAATCTCGTTTTTCTTCTTCTCGCCACCCGAGAAGCCCTCGTTCACGGCGCGCGCGGTGAGTTTGGCATCGAGTTCGACCACCGCACTCTTCTCGCGCATCATGCGCAGGAACTCTGCCGCCGACAGCGGCTCTTTACCCTCGAAGGCGCGTTTCTCGTTCACAGCCAACTTCATAAAGTTTGCCATCGACACGCCCGGAATCTCGACGGGGTATTGGAAACCGAGGAACAGACCGCGTCGCGCGCGCTCCTCGATAGGCATCGCCAGCAGGTTCTCGCCCTTGTAGAGAGCCTCGCCTGCCGTAATGGTAAATTTGTCGCTACCCGCCAGCACCGATGCGAGCGTACTCTTGCCCGAGCCGTTGGGACCCATGATGGCATGCACCTCGCCCGCCTTCACTTCGAGGTCGATACCGCGCAAAATCTCTTTGTCGCCGACCGATGCGTGCAGATTCTTAACAGATAAAAGCATATTGTTATTCATTTTCTTTCGTTCCGATAAAATTTAACCCACACTGCCCTCCAAACTTACCGAGAGCAGTTTCTGTGCCTCGATGGCGAACTCCATAGGCAACTTCGCCAGCACCTCGCGGGCGTAGCCGTTCACAATCAGACCGACGGCCTCCTCCGTGGAGAGTCCGCGCTGGTTGCAGTAGAAGAGTTGTTCCTCCGAGATTTTCGATGTCGTAGCCTCGTGTTCGAGTACCGCCGAGGCGTTGCGGCAGTCGATGCGCGGGAAGGTGTGCGCACCGCACTTGTCGCCGATGAGCAACG
>JBNMLI010000044.1:0-8470 GCA_050874765.1 Alistipes sp. | reverse complement strand
TAACTAAACCATTTTTTAACAATTATGAAGAAATTATTTTTCTTGGCTGCCGCAGCGACTATCGCGCTGAGCAGCTGCGTCAAGAACGACACCGTTTACACTGACGCACAGACTCCTATGGAGTTCAAGGCATTCAACGTTGCTTCGACGAAAGCCCCTATCTCGGGAACTACTTTCGACCAGAACATCAGCGTATTTGCCGTTTACAACAACTCGGGCAAGGCTTACTTCCCTGAAACCACTTTCGATAAGAAGGAAGCCGGCAGATGGGGTGGTAACCCTGCACGCTACTGGCCGACCACGGGCAAAATGGACTTTGCTGCATACAGCCCTGCCGATGCCGGTACTGCAACTCCTACCTATGGCACTGCTACCATCGACAAAATTTCGGTCGTATGCCCTGACAACAGCGAAGCTGACCAGAAGGATATTCTCTTCGGCGACCTGCTCGACGACGTTACCTGCCCACAGCCGGCTCCTGTTGCTATGCAGTTCCACCACGCTTTGGCGCAGATTGTCTTGAAAGTAAAGCAGGGCGTTGCAGCGAGCGACGCTACCTACCAGATTACCGTTAAGAAGGTAACCCTGAACGACCTCGTTCTCGGTGGTACGCTCGACATCACCCCCGATGCTACGAAATCGACAATCGATTGGTCGTCGAAGAATCCTGTCGTTGAGTACGAGGTTGATGCAACCAGCCACACGCTGACTACCGACTACACCGCACTCAAAGGCGTTTTGGTTGTTCCTCACGCACAGTCTTCGGTTACTATCGTTTACGACATCACCATCGGCGACAACACCAACGAGGTTGAGCAGACCGTTGACCTTGTAGATGCCGCTATCGACGGAGGCAAATGGTTGGCTGGTAAGAAGTACACCTACAACCTCAACATCGACTTGAAGGAGATTGAGTTCAACCCTACTGTCGAGGATTGGGTTCTGGCTGACGCAAAAGACATCACCATCGAGTAGTTGTTTTTCGGCGCAAAATCCGCAGGCGATTGGTTTCGCCTGCGGGTACAAAAGCCACGCCTGTTGTACGTGGCACAATGATTGAGTGAATAGTGTTATTTACAATATATTATGAAAATGAAAAAAGTTGTTTTATTGGCAGCAGTAATTTGTGGTTTGTGCAGTTGCATCAAAAATGAAACTGTACTTCCTTCATCGGAGCAATATCGCGAAATTGCACTCAAACCATTCAACTCCAAGAGCGCGATGCGTGCGCCTATCGACGGCACGACGCTGCCCGACGATGCACGGTTGGGCGTATTTGCGTTCTACAACGGTGCAACACCTCAAAAGTATTTCGAGGACGCCATCTTCGGCAAGAAAGCCGGCACCGACAACACTTGGGCAGGCATCACCGCCGCAGGTGCTTCGCGCCCCTACTATTGGCCGACGTCGGGTTCGCTCGACTTCTTCGCCTACTACCCCAAGCATGATGGCGTAGGTGTACAGGTCAATTATAGCACCACAGCAGGCAAAGTAACAGGCATTTTAGGCTTTACAGGTATCGCTATCGACATCTCTTCGTCGCAGTACGATTTGATGTACAGCGATATGTTGCTCAACCGCGACTCGAAGACGGCAGAGGTGGGCGGCATTCCTTTGACGCTTCACCACGCACTGACGCAGATTGTCGTGAACATCAAGAAGACCGAAGCAACGCCGAAGGTTGTCGTAACCAAGGTAACCATCAACAAGGTTTTCCTCAAAGCAGACGGCTTCCACTGCTCGTATTCTGACGACGGCGTGGACAATACCATCAAAAAAGCCTGGGTTATGTGGAGTTGGAACAGAAAAGAAGAGAGCATAACTCCTGCCTTTGCTATTCCTAACGTACAAGCTGACGCAACGACTGCCGCAGGCAAAGCGGGCATGGAGATTACGACCACCTCGAAGCAATTTGGCGATGGCGCGCTGATTATACCGTATCCTTATATGGGTGGCAACCACCAAGAGTGGGAGTGCCAGACATCGCTCACCATCGAATACACCTTCGACAACGGCGGCGTAGAGAGCGAGGTTGTCCACACCATCGACCTCAACAAGGGCATCACCGACGTCAATGCCAAGGCTCGCTGGGAGATGGCGAAGAAATACACCTACAACATCACCATCGGTCTGAACCAAATCGAGTTCGAGCCTACGGTAAATGATTGGGACGATGCTACGGGCAAGGACATCAACCTCTAATCGGTCCAACCCATAGCCAACACAATCCGCAGGCGATTGGTTTCGCCTGCGGGTACAAAACAAGAAAGAGCAGAAACCGAATATGTACAGACAACTCATAACAGCACTTGTGGCGACCATTATCGCCGTCGCTTGCTCGAAGAGCGAGGCATCGACCACCCCTGCGGGCGAGCAGATTGCCTTCCGCTCGGAGGTCGCATCGCGTGCCGTCATCACCGCCGAGGCGGATATGCGCGCGGTGGGCATCGGCGTATTCGGCACTGTGGCGTACGGAGGCAGCTCGACGAGCGATGTGATATTCGACAACGAGCATCTGATGTACGACACCGCCAAGGGCTGGTACTATGCCGACCCCGTGCGCCGTTGGATACCTGCGTCGCTCTATAAGTTTGTCGCCATCTACCCTTACGCCGCGACCGACGCTGCCTACTACACATTCGACGCTGCCGCAGCGAAGCTCACCGTCGCCGACTACGAGGCGGGCAATGCCCGTATCGACACCGACCTGATGTATGCCGCCCACGAGCGCGACCTCACACTGACTGCTAATCGCGATGCCGTGCCGCTGGTTATGCACCACGCCTGCGCCGCCGTGCAGTTCCGCATCATCAACGGCTCGGGCAGCACCATCACCGCACTCGACGGCATAGCACTCACGGGCTTGCAGTACAAAGGCACGCTCGCCGTCGCCTCGACCGACACTGCCGCGTGGACGCTCTCCGACGAGCGCGTTGCGAGCGACGACACCACGACCTACGGAGGCACCTTCGATATGCCCGAGGGTGGTTTCGAGGACAATATCCGCAACCCGTTGCCGCTCTACAACAAGGGCATCATCACAGTCCTGCCGCAGATTCTGCGTGGGCAGAGCGTAAAGTTGCAACTCTGCACCAACGGCGCAACCACGCCCCACACGGTCGATTTGAGCGAACACACCGACAAGTGGGAGGCGGGCAAGAAATATGTTTACACACTGACGCTCACCAACGACACGATAGCCTTCGACGTTACCGTTATAGATTGGATTGAGGATTATATAGATTTGAACTGACAGATGAAGACTTCGACCATAAAATATACCGTCTTGGCGTTAGCCATCGCGCTTCTCGCGCCTGCATGCAGCAAGGAGGAGAGCGCACAGACCGACTACGCCCCGACCATCACCTTCGGCGTGAGTGCCGTCGCGACTGCCACGCGCACCGAGATAGCCGACAACTCCAATATCGAGTCGAAGACCGTCTATGTCTATGGTTCGACGAGTTCGACCTCGTTCGTTTACTCCTCCGAGCCTATCTCCTACGATGCCGATGCCAAGAAGTGGCTTCCGACCGACAAAACCAAGGTCAAGCCGTGGGACAAAACGGCATCGTACCAATTCTATGGCTACACCTATCTGCCCGCCAACTTACCGAAATGGCGTTTGCAATTCCCGGCATCGGGCTACAACAAGACATTCAACGTCTATCAGCCGCAATTCTACAACCAGAGCAGCCAGTTTGTCGATTTTCTGCTATCGCACACCTTCAACGCTCTCGGCTCGGCACGACCGATTGTGCAGTTGCAGTTGGAACACGCCATGGCACTGGTCGATATCTACATCGTCAAGCACAAGTCGCTCGCACAGCGCAAGGTGCGCGTCAAATCGCTCTCGCTGACCTCCGTCCGCACCAACGCGACGATGACCTGCGCCTCGCAGGCTGTTGCCAACTCGGGCAAGTCCAACGAGTGGCAGACCACCTTCCTCGACCATACGCCTGCGACCTACACCATCGGCAACGCCATGGAAGTCGCGCTCGAAACCGACAAGACGGGTGCCCACATGCGCATCATAGCCGTACCGCAACAGATGAACGCCCAAAACCGACTGACGGTAACCTACGAAGTCGATGAGAGCGGCGATGGCACCGACGGCAACGAGCAGATGACGGAGCACACCGAAACATTCCTCTTGTACAACTATACGCCTATCGTTTGGGAATCGGGCCACCGCATCATCTACCGCGCCACCATCGACACGGGTATCCACTTGCAGGGTCAGATTGCCGCATGGAAAGATGTCGATTACATCGAAGGCACCGTCCTGCCCGATATTCCCGACACTATCGACGGTGATTAACACCATAAACCACAAAGAGTTATGAAACCGAACAAAATACGACATATTATACTCGCCGCCTCGGCGATTGCCGCTCTGGCAACCTCCTGCGTGAAGGACTCCACCTCCGACATCAACCCCGCAGGCGGAGCCGTATCGCTCTATGCGGGAGTGGGCAGTGCCTCCGCACGCGCCGAACTCAACGGCACACGCGGCGACAGCACTTCGGACAGCGGCATACTCGACCCCAACACCGACAAGGAGTTGCGCATCGGTATGGTGCGTATCGACGAGAACAAAGACGCCGACTACCCCTACTTTCTGAACCGTACCGAGCCGATTACTGCCGAATTGGGCAAGCCCGACCCTGCCAACAGCTACCTGCGCACCATCACCCCCGGTGTGGCACAGTTCTTCCGCAACGCGACTGATGCCATACGCTTTGCGGGCTGGTATCCGTGGGCTGACAACTATGCCGAACTCGGCTACACCTACTCTTCCGACGACAACGGCACGAGCATCACCCTGCCTGCCGACGGCGAGACCGACATCATGTACGGTCGCGCCATCACGGGAACCTACAAAGAGGGTTTCGAGGTGATGCAGTTCGAGCACGCGCTCTGCCAATACCGCATACTCGCCTACACGATGACGGGCACCAACGACGACTACGCCCGCTCCAACGACGACATGTGGGGCAAAATCACGGGCATCACGGCACTCTCGCTGCCCGCTTCGTGTACGATGAGCATCAACAAGGGCGATGCCGACGACTTCACGCTTGCGTACAGTACCGACACGCGCGACATCGTCATGAGCGACCCGTCGAACAACATCTATTTCAACCCGGGCGACAAACTCCCTGTCGGCATCTCCAACAGCTCGCTTGTTGCCCGTTGCGTTGCGGCTCCGCCTGCCGATGGCGTCATGACGCTCGCCATCACCACAAGCAAGGCTACCGCCTCGCAGAAGGTATCCATCGCCCGCAACTTCAAGGCAGGACACGCCTACGACATCATCTTGCGATTCTCCGACCACGGCTTCATCAATGCCGACATTTCGGTTGCCGACTGGAACGACGGTGGCGACATCGACAAGACCATCGACATCGACATGTACTACAATTTGAGTACCTACGAAACGGCTAACTGCTATCATATCGCCTCGGGCAACTACGGCTACTGCTTCGACGGCAGAGTCAAGGGCAACGGCAACGGCAGCGTGGTGGGCGTCAGCGATACGACCATTCCCGACGACTGCTACATCGACGTGCTGTGGGACGATACGCCTGCCATAGACATTACGGTCGATGGCGTCAAGAGCAAACGCTCGTCGTTCCACCTCGTTTCGCACCACCTCTCGCAGGGCAGAGTGCTCTTCGAGGTCGTCGGCACCACCAACGACTACAACGACCCGACATATAAGGACAAGCGACTCAAAGCGCAGGGCAATGTTGTGCTGGCGGCATACGCCGACGAGAGCAAGCAGCAGATTCTGTGGACATGGCACCTGTGGATTTCCGACCGTGTGCGTTCGCACGGCTACACCAACGGCTACTTGGTGCAGGACCGCAACCTCGGCGCGGTAAAAAACAACCCCAACAGCACCTCCGACAACGCCAACGAAACGGGCGCAAAGGCTATGCGCGGATTGTACTATCAGTGGGGCCGACCTACGCCGCTGCACACCAAGTCGGACTTCGCCAAAATAGGCATCGACCTCGCGCTCTCCTCCGCCACGGGTGGCACATCGGCACAGGAGGCTGTTTCCAACCCGACCATCGTTTACCCTGCCAAGGCCGACGTCGGCTCGCTCGGTGGCGACGATTGGTGCAACGAGAGCACCTACGCCGAGCAACGCTGGGGCTGGATTTCGCACTACCGCGAGCCGCAGAAGACCATCTACGACCCGTGTCCTCCGGGCTACCGCGTTCCCGACTACCGTCTGTGGAACGACATCTCGCAATTCGCCGTCGAGGACAGCAGCCACAACAAGCAGGATTTTGTTGCGGGCAAGGGCGTACACCTTTCGATTATGGCAAACGATGTGTGGTATCCGTTCCAGAGTTCCATCATGATGAGCAACGCCTTGGAGGACACCGACCCCGCGACGGTAAGCGTGTGGTCGTCGTCCATCGACTATAAAGATGCCATGCGCCGTCCGTTCGTGATGCGCTACACGGCAAGCCAAACGAGCGACATCACCTCTGCCGAGGCTCTCGCAGGTCGCTATCAGGCCTACCCCGTGCGTTGCATCTCCGAGCGTACCGAGGAGATTATCACCGATTTGAGTGCCTCGCAAACCGCCAACTGCTATATGGTGCATAAGGGCGGCTTCTATAAGTTCAACGCCATGGTGCGCGGCAACGGTGTCGATAAACTCCTGCCGTTGGGCGGAGCGACAATGGCCTACTTCGACGACGACCTGAACACCAAGAAGCCTATGTCGAAGACCGCACGCATCGACCTGCTGTGGTGGCAGGGCGATTTGACCGAGGTTACCAATACCGAGGCGGACATCGCCAACCTGATGTGCATCGAGCCACTCGAAAAGAGCGTCCGAAGCGACTCGGGTCTGCTCGACGACGACGGCTACTGCAAATTCTATATAGAAGAATTCCACAAGGGCAACGCCATTCTGGCTGCCTACGACGAGTTCGGCGAAATACTCTGGACGTGGCACATCTGGCTTACCGACAAGCCCGAGGACATACGTTCGAGCAACTACACGCTCATGGACCGCTTCGTCGGTGCAACATACGCCCCTAAAATCACGGGCAGCACCGTTACGTTCGACTCGGCAGAGCAACTGCTCTCGACCTTCGGCTTCTACTATCAGTGGGGGCGCAAAGACCCGTTCCCGGGTGCACCTGTCGAGATGCTGAAAAAAATTATGGTCGATAGCCCTGCCAAGAACGACGGTCGTCTAACCGACACAGCGTCGTCGGTATGGTGGTACAAGAATGCCGACGGCACTTGGGAGAAACGCACATCGGTCGATACCGATGCGGCGGCTTGGATTTCCGATGTCGCCCGCACCCCTACCATCTTCCGCAAGAGCCCGCGCGGCAACTGGGAGGGCGGTTACAGCGATACGGGCTGGTACCCTGCCGAATATGCCGACGGCTACACCAACGTGGCACTGTGGGGCTATGCCGTTGCCAACTACGCAATGGGTAACTCGTTCAACAAGACGATGCACGACCCTTGCCCGCCGGGTTACCGCACGCCGTGGTACTTCGTTTGGCGCAACGACGGCTCCGAGGGACAGACATCGAACAGTTACACCAACCTCAACACAGGCGCCGTCAATTTCAAAGGCAACGAATGCAAATATAGTATATACGGTATGGTAACGACGCTCGCCACATTCGACAATGCGTGGTTCCCTTACACGGGCGAACGCTCGTGCGAGGGCGGTATGGTCCGTCTGCTGGGCGATGGTTCGCAATGGGACGGCAATCGCTACGGTCGCTGGTGGACAGGTACGCCGATGGGCAAATACGCCACCCGTTCCTTCTACTATTTGAAAGATAAATTTACGGGGCAGAACGCCGATGGAGACAACAACAGGTCCGCCATCGCTCCGTCATACGGATTGAGTGTACGTTGTCAGAAAGAGTAAACGAGATTATGAAACGCAACATATTCACATACGCAATATCGGTAGCAGCCGCACTCCTTGCGGGTTGCACCGCCATCGACAACACCATCAACATCGCGCCCGACCGCCCCGAGAACGGTGGCGAGCCGACCAACTCGATTGATGCCGTCTGCATCATCGACAAGCGCGAAACAGCCTCCTCGCGAGCCGAGGTTGCTCCGCTTGCCGTGCGCTCGCTCATCGACCAGATTACGACCAAGCAACTCGACTCCAACTTCCTGCGTATCGACGAAGATGTCGATGCCGACAACATCGGCACCTACTCCTTCACGCGCGGCGATGCCGACTATACCATCAACTGGGAGAAGGCGAAGTTGCTCGAAGCGACCGTCATCTCGTCGCCCGACAACACACCCGACCGCTATTTCCGCTCGGTATCGTTCTACCCGTCCCAGACCTACAACATCTACAAGGCAGGCACGGGTGCTACGGACGACCCCGACACCACGCAGTTCCACCACACGCGTATGATTGGCTGGTATCCGAAGACCTGCCGACTGAAAGTAGTCG
>JBNMLI010000043.1:0-8803 GCA_050874765.1 Alistipes sp. | reverse complement strand
GTATGTGCCACCTCGGCATCGTGGTCGAGCAGCGGCGAGCCGTCGTAGCGCACAGCCGCGTGCGTATGACAGTCGGCATACTCCAACGCTTCGTCCACCAATGCCTGCGAATTTGCCGAGAACGACTCGGCTACCTTTGCGCGCAACTTCGCATACCTCTCCAACAGTTTCGTATTCCCCTCCATAACTTACTTTCTCACTATATATAAATGGTCTTTGCACAGCGCGTAACGCTCCTGCTCCTCGACCGAAAAATATGCTGCATAATCTATATCCTCCACCCTGAACCCTGCCTGCCGCAACCGCTCGGCATAGTCGCGTCCGTATGCGCGGTGGTGGTCATACTGTCCGAATCGGCGCGTGCGCTCCTCGGGTGTTGCCGTGCCGTCGTCCTCATCGGTCGCCTCGCGCTCCAAATCCACGGGCGCGAGCAACACTCCCCAACCGCCCGTGCGCATTATGCGTCGCAACTCGCTCAATGCTTTGCGCTCATTCTCGACGTGTTCGAGCAGGTGGTTGCAGATGACGACATCTACGCTTTCGTCCTCCATCGGTATCGCCTGCACATCGAAATGGAGCCTTGCAAGCGGACTCTCCAAGTCGGCGGTTATGTAGCGGTCGCCCAGCCCCGCCTCCGCGTAACGCCTCTCGAACTGCCGTTTCAGACACACCTCGGGCGCAATGTGCAACAGCACTGGGTAGTTCCCTTCGTCGAGCAACCCCGACTCACGTTGCAGCCACAGCCACAACCAACGGTGCCGTTCGAGCGACAGACACCGCGGACAGAGCGCGTTCTCGCGGACATTCACATAGCCGTATGGCAGAAACTTGCGCCTTTGCGCTCCGCAAATCGGACACTCCCTGCCATGCCCTCTGTAAAAGAGCCCGAGCGCAGGCACAACCGCCTCCGCCACACGCTGCAACAGTGTGCGTGGCAAGTGGTTGAGTGTCCACCGTGTTGTCTTGCCTATTACTCCCATACCGCTTCCGTTTTTTCTATTCCGTTGCGTTACCGCCCTGCTCCGGCTCCAAAATTTTGCCGACCTCCTGCTCCGCCTTGTGGAGTTTCGCCCGACAAAAGGCTATGAGTGCCGATGCCTCCTTCACCCGTTCGGCGAGGGTGTCGATGTCGGTATTTTCGCTTTGCAGCGACGCGAGTATCGCCTGCACGCGCTCCATCGCCTCGCCGTAACTCTGTTGTTCTAACGTTTTTTTATCCATTTTTCTTGCCGTTCGCCCTCGTTTTCTATCGCTTTTCCAATCTTTTTTCTTCGACTTTTACCCTCAACGTGCCATCTGCCAACCTTAAATCCAACTCGTCGCCCACGCCTACCGCCTCCGCCGAACGCACCGTCCTGCCACCTGCACTGACGACCGCAAAACCGAGTTTGAGCAACCGCTCGGGCGCGTAATTCTCCGCCAACGCCGCGTATGCCTCCACGCGCTGATGCTCGCGTTTGAGTGCCGTGCCGACCGCGTTGCGCAACAACACCTCCGCATTGTCGCTCCGCGCCTTCGCCCCCGCCAGAGCCACACCCGCCGCGTTGCGCACTTCTGCCGTCAGACGCTCCAATAAAAGTGTTTGCGCGTGCGTTATGCGCGTGCAGATGTCGCGCAGGCGTATGGCAGCCATCTCCGTAGCCCCATCTGCCTCGGCACTCCGCTCGTAGAGCCATACCGCGACGGCGGTCGGCGTTTTGAGCATCGTGTGCGCCACCATATCGCTGACGCTCACATCTTTGTCGTGTCCTATGCCCGTCAGCACGGGCAACGGGAATTGCGCTATGTACGACGCCAACCGATAGGAGTTGAAGCAGTTGAGGTCGCTCGTCGAACCTCCGCCGCGTATGATTGCCACCGCGTCGAACTGCTCCTCACTCTCGGCAATCGCCGTCAGCGCATCTATTATGCTCTGCTCCGCCGCCACGCCCTGCATCACAGCCTCGAACAGCACGATTTGCAACCGATAGGGGCTTTTGCCCGCCTCGCGCATAAAATCGCGCCAACCCGCCGCCGTGGCACTCGACACCACCGCAATGCGCTCCACCACCGCAGGCATCGCCTGCTTGCGGTTCATATCCCACACGCCGTCGCTCTGCAACTGCGCAATCGCCTGTTGCTTGGCGCGTTCCATGTCGCCGAGCGTGTACGACGCATCGATGTCGGTAATCTGCAACGACAACCCGTAGAGCGGGTGGTAATTGACCTGCGCCTTGCACAGAATTTTCATTCCTGCCCCCAGCCGACTGCCGCTTTCGCGCTCGAAACGCGCCGCCACCGACGGATACGCCGACCGCCATATAACAGCCCGCGCCTGCGCCGTCGCCACCGCCCCCGAGCCGTCCGCACCGCTCTTTTCGACCAATTCCAAGTAGCAATGCCCCGAGTAGTTCACCTTCATCTCGGCAATCTCGGCACTCACCCATACGGGTAGCGGCAACGCCGTGCCGACCGCCTCGCCTATGAGGCGTTGCAACTGCGCGAGCGTCAAGTGATTATATGCGTGTTCGTCGGTCATAACAAAATGATGTACGGCTCTTGCGGCATCTGCTTGCCGCGCGGCAACTGAACGTAGAGGACATACTCGCTCTCCACGCCTTTGCCCGCCTTTGTCGCGGGCTTCCATGCGGGAGCCTGCCTGACTGCCGCGACGACCTTCTTGCGCAACCGCGCATCGGTCGATTCCAATACCTGCCCGAGCGTCAGCGTTCCGTCCGCCCCGATTGTGTAGCGCACGACTACGCGCGCCACAGGGTCGTGCGGAGCCCACTTTATGTGGTCGGCAATGTAGTCGTTGAACGAGTCGCCACCCGTGAACTGCGCCTCCGTGTCGTAGCGTAACGAAATGATAATCACGCCATTCTCCGCCCGCTCGCCATACCGCGCAATGGTCTGCTCATCAACCTCCAACGCCTCGATGCTCTCGATGTTCGCCTGCGGAATATCGTCAATGCTCTCGCGCTCCACGCCGTTCACAATATAGAGCGGCGCAGGCTTTTTCGGCTTCGCAACCGCCTCGCCTTTGCTCGGCTGTGCAACTGCCACGCCCGCAAATACAATGCCTTTGCTCGGCAGTGCTTCCGCCGCGCTGTTGCTTGGTTGCCCCGCTGTTGCTGCTGCGCAACACACCGCCCCGAGCAGTATGACGACCCTCCTGCGCATAGTGCTTATTTGTTTGTCCAAAAATCTCTAATTTCCGAAAACCACGTTTTGCGCAGATTGATTTTGCCAATCTCCTCATCGTAGAATTGCTCGATGTATCGGCACATCTGCAACATCCACGTCTTGCGGTCGATTGTTTCGTTGAACACCAACCTGTTGGCGTTGGCAATCTGAATCTGACCCCAGCCGAGTGCGCCCAGCGTCAGGCAATCCCACGAGAAAGCCTCTATCGGCTTGAAGTGGCACGCCGTGTATTCTATTGCATCGCCGACAACCCTGTATTCAACGATAAAGATGCAGAAAAAGTTGGTGTCGTTCCTGTAAAAATTCGCCAATCGCTTGACCGATATAAGGTTCGGCATATTGAACAACGTCCCCAAATTGTGGGTCTTGGTATCTATCGCAAAATAGCAATCCGCGTTGTCGGTAAAAGCCATATCCTCCATCGAGCGTCGTGCAAAGTCGCTCTCGAACGACTTTACCAAGTGCGTCGGAATACTCTTTTTGAGCCCTTCCTGCGTGCCCAAGAACTCCTGAATGGCATCGCCCACCGCGCGTGGCGAATTCAACGAAATCGAGGAAACGATATGTGTTGCCTCGCGTTTGAGCAGGTCCAATACCGCCTGCTCGATTTGCGTCATCTGTTCAATCGTAATCATAATCCGTGGTTTTAGAAAAGTTCCGTTGCCGTGCCTTTTACCGCGCTTTTTGCCTGCCGTTTCGCTTTTGCGCCTGTCTGCTCGCTCAATGTATTGCGCTCCCAAAATACACCGTCGCTGTAACCCTGAATAGTCTTGTCGGTTTCTGCCTTTATGAGCCGCTTCTCCGCAAAAAGACAATACTCCTCATTGAGTTCCACTCCGCAAAAGCGTCTGCCCAATTTCTTTGCCACGACGCTTGCCGTCCCGCTGCCCAGAAATGGGTCGAATACCACATCGCCCTCTTTTGTCGATGCCAATATCAATTTGGCATACAACTTCTCGGGCTTCTGTGTCGGGTGCGGCGTGTTCTCGGGCATCGACCAGAACGGAATGCTTATGTCGTCCCAAAAATTGGACGGGCATGTCATGCGGAAATTACCCTCCTGCGTCGCCTCCCAATCTTTCGGCTTGCCGTTTGCTCGGTACGGAGCAATCACCTTGCGACGGATTTTAACGGCATCGAGATTGAAATAGTAGTTGTCGGCATCGGCTACCGCAAACCAAATATCCTCCATTCCGTTTTTCCAGTTCGCCGCTGCTCCGCGCCCCTTCTCACGCTGCCACGTTATTCGGTTCAATATGGTCAGATGCTCCGCCACGACCTGTTGCAGTGCCGACGTGCATTTCCAGTCGCCACAAACATACAACGAGCCTGTCGGCTTCAACTTCTGCACTACCGCCCCGAACCAACTGCGCAGATATGCCGCATACTCTTCGGCAGAGGTCGCCTTGGTCTGTAAACCATTGAAATTCTTGGACAGATTGTATGGAGGGTCTATGATTATCAGGTCGGCAAAATGGTCGGGCAGGCAGGGTAAAACATCGATTAGGTCGGCATTGATTGTCCTGTCTATCACCGACGCACCCGCCTGCACCATCGCAAGCGAGAGCAACCTCTGCTTCAATGGCGCAACCTCCGAATCCTCTATCGCCAGAGTCCTGTTGCGTGGTGATTTTGTACTTGTCGCCATAATCGTTGTTTTACGGTTTTACGCTGTGCAATCGACATAAATTACGGTGTGGCTACCCACTCGCCCGCGCAGGCGGGCGGTAGCCGCCGTAAATCGTTTACAGTTCCGACTCTTTCAGTCGCTCGGCGTTCTCGGCTACGATGAGGTGGTCGATGCAGTCCTGAATGTCGCCGTCCATAAAGGCGGCGAGGTTGTAAATCGTATAGTTTATGCGGTGGTCGGTGATACGCCCCTGCGGATAGTTGTAGGTGCGGATTTTTGCCGAGCGGTCGCCTGTCGATACGAGTGTCTTACGCTTCGATGCAATCTCGTCCAAATACTTCTGATATTCGAGGTTGAAGATACGCGTGCGCAACTCCTCAAAAGCCTTTTCGGTGTTCTTAATCTGCGATTTCTGGTCTTGGCACTGCACGACGATGCCCGTCGGAATGTGCGTCAGGCGGATTGCCGAGTATGTCGTATTGACCGACTGACCACCCGGGCCCGAGGCGCAGAAAATATCCTTGCGAATATCGTTCCACGACACATCTACATCGAACTCGTCCGCTTCGGGCAACACTGCCACCGAGGCTGCCGAGGTGTGTACACGCCCCTGCGTTTCGGTCTGCGGCACGCGCTGCACGCGGTGTACTCCCGATTCGTATTTGAGTGTACCATAGACATTTGTGCCTGTAACTTTGAGAATTACCTCCTTGTAGCCGCCCACGGCACCCTCCGAGAATGAGGTGATTTCGTATTTCCACCCCTTCGACTCGATGTACTTGGTGTACATACGCATCAGGTCGCCCGCGAAAATCGCCGCCTCGTCGCCACCCGTGCCGCCACGGATTTCGAGCACGGCATTCTTCGCGTCCTGCGGGTCCTTCGGTATGAGCAGGAGCTTGATGTCCTCCTCCATCTTGGCGATGGCTGGTTCGAGTTCGGCAACCTCGGCACGAGCCATCTCGCGGAAGTCGTCGTCCTTCTCCGTAGCGAGTATGTTCTTGGCATCTGCCAAGTCGGCAATCGCCTTGCGGTAACGCTCCGATGTTTCGATGATTGGTTCGAGTTCCTTATACTCCTTGTTGTACTGTACGAACGACTTGACGTCGGCAATCACCTCGGGGTCGGTCAGTTTCTGACCAAGCTCCTCGTACTTGATTTTCAGACCGTCTAATCGTGTCAAAATTGAATTGTCTGCCATATAAATCGTTTAATCGTTATTTTCTTGCTTTTTCTTTTGTGCCCTCGTCGAGCGTTGCAATCCACTCCGCAAGGTCGCGCTGCCAGTCGGCGCAGTAGCGGAACGACGACTTGCCTGCCCAGCCGTGTCCGCCCGAAGGGTAGATGTGCATCGTTGCCCGCACGCCGTGCTCTTTGAGTGCCATATAGTAGCGAATCGAACTTATTGTCGGCACCGTGCGGTCGTCGTCGCTGAGCAACATTATGGTCGTCGGCGTCGCTTCGCTCACGCGATTTTCGAGCGAGTAGTACTCCTGCTCGGCAGGGGTGCGGTCATCGCCCAGCAGAAAGCGGAAGGTGTTCTGATGGGTGTGCCACGTCGTGCCGGTGATTACGGGGTAGAAGAGAATCGAGAATGCGGGCTTCTCCTTATCCTCCGTGAAGTTCGAGGTGTATGCCGCGAGGTGTCCGCCTGCCGAACTGCCGCAGATGCCGACCTTCGTCGGGTCGATGCCCAACTTGCCCGCGTGCTTGCGCAGATAGCGCAGAGCCGCCTGTGCGTCCTCCAACGGTACCTCCTTATGTCCGAGGTTAGGCAAACGGTACTTTACCACCAATGCCGTGATGCCCTGCTCGTTGAACCACTTTGCCAACGCAAAGCCCTCGTGTCGAATGCAGACCTTGCTGTAACCGCCACCCGGCAATACCACCACGGCGCGACCCGTAGCCTTCGCCTTGTCCGCTTTGTAGAGGTAGAACACCGTTTCGGAGGTGTGCGTGAAATGCCCGCTCTTGTTCAGAGCCTCGTCCGCGCTCTCCTCGTTCGAGTGCGGCGCAGTGCGGTTGTCCCAATACTTGATGACCTCGTCGGCATCGTTGTCGATGTCGATGGTCTTCTGCGCCGAGGCGGTGAGTGCCATCGCCGCCAGCGCGAAAAGTGTGAAAATACGTTTCATATTCTTTAATTTTGTTTTGTCGTTCTGTTGCTGTGTCGGTGCGGTCGCCCGAGCCGCGCCTTACGCTCGTAGAGTATGCACGGCAATAACGCCCGAACCGACTGCCGCGTTGCTACTTTACGATGTTGATGATTTTACCCGGCACGACGATAATCTTCTTCGGCTGTGCGCCTTCGAGCCACTTCTGCGCCTCCTCTTTGGTTACGATGTCCGCCTGCAATTCGGCTGCCGACATCGAGAGCGGATACTCCTGCTTGAAACGCAGTTTGCCGTTAATCATCACTGGGTACTCGAACGAGTTTTCAACCAAATACTCCTCGCGGAACTCGGGATAGTGTGCATCGCAGACGCTCGTCGTATGACCCATCATCGACCACAACTGCTCGGCAATGTGCGGCGCAAACGGCGCAATCAGCACCGTGAGCGGCTCCAAAATCTCGCGCTTGTGGCACTCGCCCAACTCGTTCACACATATCATAAACGCCGCCACCGAGGTGTTGAACGAGAAGTTCTCTATGTCCTCGCGCACCTTGCGAATGGTGCGGTGAAGCGTCTTCAACTCCTTCGGCGTCGCCTTCTCGTCATTAAGTACCCACTCGCCGTTGCGGTCGTGGAACAGTCGCCAGAAGCGTTTGAGGAACTTGTGTACGCCGTCTATGCCGTTGGTGTCCCACGGTTTCGACTGCTCGATAGGACCGAGGAACATCTCATACATACGCAGCGTATCCGCGCCATATTGCTCGACTATGAAATCGGGATTTACCACGTTGTACATCGACTTCGACATCTTCTCGACCGCCCAGCCGCAGACATATTGCCCGTTTTCGAGTACGAACTCGGCATCGGCAAACTCTGGCCGCCACTTGCGGAACGCCTCGGTGTCGAGTATGTCGTTCTTGACGATGTTCACATCGACGTGAATCTCCTGCGTCCGGTATTGGTCGCGCAAGCCGAACGATACAAACTTGTTCGTCCCGACTATGCGATATACGAAGTTCGACCGACCCTGAATCATACCCTGATTGACCAACTTCTTGAACGGCTCGCTCTCGCAAACGTAGCCCAAGTCGTAGAGGAACATATTCCAGTAGCGCGAGTACATCAGGTGTCCCGTGGCGTGCTCTATACCGCCGACATACAAATCGACGTTGCGCCAATACTCATCAGCCTCCTTCGACACGAGAGCCTTGTCGTTGTGCGGGTCCATGTAGCGCAGATAGTACGCCGACGAACCTGCAAAACCGGGCATCGTCGAGAGTTCATACTCCCAGCCCTTCACGCGAGCCAACGGCGGTTCGCCCTGCTCGGTCGGTCCGAAGTCCTTGACGGGCGGCAGACAGAGCGGCAACTCACTCTCGTCGAGCGGCTTGGCAATGTCGCCCTCGTAGCGAATCGGGAACGGCTCGCCCCAATAACGCTGACGCGAGAAAATCGCATCGCGCAGACGGTAATTGATGAGTCGCTTGCCTATTCCGCGACGCTCCACCTCCGCAAACATCAACTTTATCGCCTCCTTGACATCTTTGCCGTTGAGGAAATCCGAATTTATCATCTCGCCCGACTTTGCATCGTACGACGATTGCGCGAGGTCGCCACCCGCAACCACCGGCACTATTTCCAGCCCGAAGTGGCGTGCAAAGGCGTAGTCGCGCGAGTCGTGCGCCGGCACCGCCATAATCGCGCCCGTACCGTAGCCTGCCAAAACGTAGTCCGATGCGTAAATCGGAATGCGCTTGCCCGAGAACGGATTTATCGCATACGAACCCGTGAACACGCCGCTCACGCGTTTGGTTTCGGCTATGCGCTCGCGCTCGGAGCGTTTCTTGGTCTGCTCTATGTACTCCTCGACTGC
>JBNMLI010000042.1:0-8857 GCA_050874765.1 Alistipes sp. | reverse complement strand
CTCGACCTCTTTGCGGGTACGGGCTCGATTAGTTACGAGTTCGCCTCGCGCGGTGCGCACAGCGTTACATCGGTCGAAATCAACCCTGTCCACTACAACTTCATTCGCCAAACGGCTCGCGAACTCGGGGCAACCAACATCTACCCTATCAAGGCTAACGCTTTTCTCTATTTGAAGAACTGCCCGAAGAGTTTCGATGTCGTTTTTTCCGATGCGCCCTACGATTTGGAGGGTGCCGAGGAGATTGTAAACCTTGTCTTGTCGGGCGATATTCTGCGCAAGGACGGAATTTTCATTTTTGAACATTCGGGGCGCAAAGATTTCTCCGACAACGAATACTTTTGGCAATTAAGAAGTTACGGCAGTGTCAATTTCTCGTTCTTCCGCAAGTGAAATTTTTTGTAAAAATTTTCTACGAAAAAGTTTGCACAAGAAATATATTTGCTCTATATTTGCACTCGCAATCAGCAAAAAGGTGTGTTAGTTCAGCTGGTTAGAATACGTGCCTGTCACGCACGGGGTCAGGGGTTCGAGTCCCCTACACACCGCCAACCGAGCAACTGAATTTCAGTTGCTCGGTTTGTTTTTATTTCTCCCGACATTTGCGTACATTTGCAGTGTCAATCGTAACCCTATGCACACAACGCACGATTCTTATCATAACGGACTTTCCGACGCGCAGGTCGATGCAAGCCGTCGCTTGCACGGTCGCAATATAATTACCCCGCCACCCCAAACTCCTGGGTGGCGGCTCTACCTCTCCAAGTTTGACGACCCGATAATCATCATTTTGCTGGTCGCCACAGCCGTCTCGCTCGGCTTCGGCATAATCCACGGCGATTTCACCGAGTCGGTCGGCATCATCTGCGCAATACTAATCGCTACGGGCGTAGGCTTTTGGCAGGAGTACGGGGCGAAACGGCAGTTCGATGCGATGCGGTCAGACTCCGATTTCGAGCCGGTCAAGGTGCGTCGCAACGGCATAGTCGTAGAAACGACCAAAGACTGTCTCGTTGTCGGCGATACGGTGCTGCTTAATGCGGGCGACGAGGTGCCTGCCGACATACGCCTCTGCGAGGCGACCGATATGAAGGTATCAGAGGCGGCTATGACGGGTGAGTCGGTCGCCGTGGCGAAATATCCGCTCGACGAGCCATTCTCGGGTGCGGGCTTTGCGCCCAACCTACTGTTGCGCGGCACGACCATCGAGCAGGGCTTCGGCGAGGGTGTGGTCGAGAAGGTGGGCGACGCGACCGAAATAGGTGCTACCACACGCCAAGCAACCACCGAGGTCGAGAGCAAAACCCCTCTCGAAGAGCAACTCTATCGGCTGGCTGGCAAAATCAACACAGCGGCATTCGTCATAGGCGGAGCGATGCTCCTCATTCTCAACCTTATGCACTGGTCGTTCGCATTCGGCGATAACGCCTTTGTGTGGAATTGGGATTTGCTGCTTACCGAGGTGCGTTTCCTTATGGCGGCGATTGTCGTCATAATTGTCGCTGTTCCCGAGGGGTTGCCACTGTCGGTAACGCTCGCGTTGGCATTCTCGATGAAGACGATGGCGCGCGAGAACAACCTCGTCAAGAAGATGCACGCCTGCGAAACCATAGGCGCGGTCAATGTCATCTTTACCGACAAAACGGGTACGCTGACCCAGAACCGTATGACGGTCGTAGCCACTGACTGTCGCGACGAGAATCGCGAACTGCTGGCCGTGGTCGGCGCAATCGACTCTACGGCGCAGTGGTCTGTCGGCGGGCGTATCATAGGCAACCCGACCGAGGCGGCAATCCTCCACTCGCTCGGCAAGGAGCGCACCGCGCTGTTGCGCGAAGCATATACAACAACCGACCGCATACCATTTTCGAGCGCGTATAAATATATGATAACCGCCGCTCGGCGCAACGCGACGGGCGAGCGCGCCATCTTCATCAAGGGCGCACCCGAGGTCATAGCCCAAATCACGGGCGACGACTCATTCCTCGGTGCTGTCGCCGAGCAGCAGGCTCGCGGGCGCAGGTCGGTTTCGGCTGCGATACTCGACAGCGACGATTTTCTGCACATAAAAGAGCAACTCCAACGCGGCGAGATGCGCATCGGAGGCAGATATATAGGTTCGTGGTTTATCGAAGACCCTATTCGCACAGATGTGCCGGCAGCAATCGCCAAGTGCTACGGAGCAGGTATCGATGTGGTGATGATGACGGGCGACAACATAAAAACCGCCACCGAGATTGCCCGACAAGCGGGTCTCACGGCGATTTGGGCAATCGAAGCCAAAGATTTTTGGTCGGCAATCGAATCGGACAAAGCCGAGCATAACGGCAGGGCGTTCCCGAACGTAATCGCCCGCTGCACACCCTCCGACAAACTGCGCATTCTGCAATGGGCGCAGGCACAACGCTACGTTTGCGCAATGACGGGCGACGGGGTGAACGACTCGCCGACGCTCAACTATGCCGATGTAGGCATCGCCATGGGGTCGGGGACATCGGTTGCCAAGGAGGCAGCCGACATCGTACTGCTCGACGATGCTTTTCCGTCGATAGCGACGGGCATAAAGTGGGGACGGTCGCTCTACAAGAACATAAAGAATTTCCTCTATCTGCAACTCTCCATCAACGTTTCAGCCTGTCTGACTGCTCTGTTCGCACCGATTGTCAGCATCGAGATGCCGTTCACGGTAACGCAATTCTTGTGGATAAACCTTGTTATGGATTCGCTGGCAGCCATAGCGTTGGTATCGGAGCCTGCCGACGAGAACGTTATGCGCGAAAAGCCGCGCAACCGCAACGAGTTCATAATAAATCGCCCGCTCGCCTGCGCCATATTCGGTTTCGGCGGGTTGGTGTGGTTGCTCTGCACGGTTGTTTTGTGGGGTATGCACAACGCTGCGCAACTGCAAGCGTGGGGCGTGCCGCGCCTTGCCGACGCACTCGCGCACATCGACCTTACGATATTCTTCGCTGCTTATATGACCGTAAACTGGTGGAATCTGTTTAATGCCCGCGTCATAGGCAAGCACGAATCGATATTCGCGCACCTGTTCCGCAACTCCAAATTCATAGCCATTACCGTGTTTGTACTCGTAGCGACAATCCTGATAGTGCAATATGGTGGCGATGTGTTCCAAACCCACCCGCTTTCGTGGCGTGTATGGGTCGCAATACTCCTTGCAACATCGCCCGTAGTGGTCGTTCGGGAACTGTGGTTTTGGCTCTTCGGTAATCGCAGCAGATAAAGGATACTACCGCTTGCCCTCCTGCTCGCGCAAATAGATGAGCGCAAAGATGTACTGCGCCACGAAATAGGTAGCCATTATCCACACGCCCGCGTGAGGGATATGCGCGACAAACTTATTCACCGCGATACACCCGTCCGAGAACATAAAGAGCATAGCCGCCACTATGCCAAGCCACCGCCACGCGCTTTGGCGCACGATGACCGAGAGTGCCATGACCGAAATCACAGCTATATATACCCCGCAGGCACTGAGCTCTGCCGAATTGGCTATGTGCGGCAACAGATACGCCCCGAGTGTGACGCTCGCACACACGAGCAGTGCCGACAACCCAAGCCCCGTGCGGTCGATGTGCGCCCGATAGAAAAAGTGAATTGCGTATGCTATATGCGTAGCCAGAAACAGACCGACCTGCCACAAAAACAGATGATGCTCACCCGCCAAATCGCCCGCTGCCGACAGCAACAACGCGCACGACAACAGCTCTACCCTGCCCGCGGCACATATAGCGACCGCGCCGAGAAACAGCACGGGCAGCGTCTTCACCACATCGTCGATAGCCTGCACTCCGCAACCGCCGAAGTAATTAACAAAATATGCCGTTACGAAGACGGCATATCCTACTGTGGCGACTTTGCGCCAAAAAGTGCGTGCGGACATACTACAATCGTTCGCGCAAAACTTTCAACATAGCCTCGGGTGCGCGGCACGGACGGCGCGTCTGGGCATTTACGAATCCCAGCGTCGTGCGACCCGTATTGATGACCTTGCCCGCCTCGTCCATCACCTCGTAGGTGATGTTCAGTCGCGCCATAGGCTCCTCGGCAATCGTGGCACGCACCGTTACGACCTCGTCGTAGTAGGCAGGCGCGAAATACTTTGATTCGACCTCCAAAATCGGAGTCATAATCCCCTGCGCCTCCAATTCGGCGTATGGCATTCCGATTGCACGGAACAACTCAGTGCGAGCCTCCTCGTAATAGACTATGTAGTTGGAGTGATAGACCACTCCCATTTTATCCGTATCCTTGTAGCGGACGCGGATTTTAACTTCATGCGTTATCATAAATTTCCAAAATATAACTCTCCGACACGGCGCGACCGATATGAATCTGCACCGCACCATCGCCGGTTTCAACTATTTGTTCGTTACCGTTCACCCGTGCGCGGTAGTTGCCCGCGGGTGGCAGCAATTTGTATCTATCGACCTCAATCACGCCCGCTGCGTCCGCCTTGCCCATAACTATATAAGGGTGCCCGAGCAGACGCACGGCGGTCGCCATGTCGCCACACTCGACAGCCCTGCGCACGAGCGTCGAACTGACCTTTTGCTCGCCCACAAGTTGCTGCCCGACCTCAATCACCCGTATGCCTGCCGAGCGCGCGAGGAACGAATAGTCGCCCTCATTGTTGCGTCCGAAACGGTGATTGTAGCCCACCACAAGCATACGCGCGTGGAGCATACCTATAATATAATCGTCGAGAAACGCCTCGCGCGAGAGTCGGCTGAAAGCCTCGTCGAACGGAATCACCACGACACAATCGACCCCGCATCGTTCGAGCAAAAATACCTTCTCGTCGAGCGTGGTCAGCAGTCGCAATCCCTCGTCGTCGTGCAACGTTATGCGCGGGTGAGGCTCGAATGTCGCCACAACGCTCTCGCCCCCGCACTCGTGCGCAAGACGCACTACGCTATCGATAAGTATGCGGTGTCCGCAATGCACACCGTCATACGAGCCGACCGTAACGACCGCGTTATGCAGTTGCGGCAGGGAATCGAATCCGTGAATGACTTTCATTCGGTTACTGATTGTTGTTGTTCTCCTCGTTCGCCTTGACAAAGTAGGCGACCTTCTCCAATACGGTCGTGATATCGTAGTTCTCGACGACAATGCCCTGCGGGAAGTTGAGCGGAGCCGACGTAAAGTTCAGCACACCCTTGATGCCCGCATTGATTATCGGCACAACCAACTCCGATGCGACCTTCGTCGGCGACGACACGATGACGATGCTTATGTCGTCATTCGACACGACATCTTCGAACTCCGACATATCGTAGCATGGAATGTCGTCTATCGTATGCCCTACCTTCGCAGGGTCCACATCGAACGCCGCCGTAATGCGCAAGTTCAACTGTTTGCCGTTGAAATACTTGGTTATCGCCTGCCCGAGGTGTCCCATACCGATAACGGCGATATTCATCGCATTCTCGCTATACAATATGTTGTTTATGAAGTCGATAAGCACCTTTACATCATACCCTTTCTTGGTATCGCTCGAAAAGCCGATAAGCATCAAATCGCGACGCACCTGCACCGCCGTGATGCCGTGGATACCTGCCAGAACGTGCGAAAAGACGTGCGTAATGCCCTGCCTGTGGCACGAGAGCAACGTGCGACGGTATTCGCTCAATCGCTCTATTGTCTTCTCGGGTATATTATTAGGAATGTTTGCCATAATCCTTTATTGCATTGTTGTTGTAAAATTGCTGTGGTAATTCACTCTCACCCACTCGCGATTGACGCGCACGGCACCATCGCCCTCCGCCTCGAAACGGTACGGCGTTTGCAACGGCATAAACCGCTCGCCCGATAGCGCATTCGCTATTGTACCGTCATACAGCGACCGCACAAAGACCATTGCGGCATCGTAACCGCGATAGGCGTATAGCGTAGGAATCGAGCCGAACGCCTCGACATAACTGCTGTCGAACTCGCGCACTCGCGCCTCGCCTCGCAAGACGTGATAGGTCGATAGCATCACCACATTGTCGGAGAAGAAAATCGAACGGTCGATATTCTTATACCGATTCCAACGGTTGTTGCCCAATACGCAGAATGGCACAACGCTTCGCGACCGAGCCGTCAGCGATATATTCGCCGATGCCAATGCCGCCAGCACTCTGTCCACATCTGTTTCACTCTCCGACAGTACTATAAACACCCGCTCACCCGTGCCTTGCAACAGTGGCGAGATGTCGCTTGCCCCCGGAACGTATGTCGCACCCCGTCGTTCGCACTCGCGCTGTCTGCGTTCTATTGCCGACGGGTGTTCGTAAACGTATTCGTGCGTGGTATAGGCTGTTGTACCCAACGCCTGCAACACCTCCCGCTCGAACTCCTTATCGGTCGCACCCGAGCGTATCAGCACAACGCGCTTCGAGCCGTCGAGCAGGTCGCCGACCTTGTCGTACTTGGTTCCTACCTCGGGCGACATCTGGAACACAGCACCGCTCTTCACCTCCGACATATTCGCCAATGGCGACACTATCGGCACGGAGTGTTGCTCGGCAAACTCCGCAACGGGAGCCATCAAATCCTCGTATATAGGCCCGACAATCAAATCAGCACCGTCGAGGCTTCCGTCCTTTATCAGTTCCTCCACACGCGCATATTCGTGCGCCGTGTCGAACAAATCGACCTCCGCCGCGATGCCCTGCATACGCACCGCGTCCATTCCCAACAGAAATCCGCGATAGAAATCCATATAGTTTTGTGCGGGTGCGCCGTTGGCATTCAGCGGCAAAAGCAACGCCACTCGTGCCACATCGCCCTCGTGCAGAGTTTTGAACTCAATCGCCTTCGGCTGTGATGGCGTCTGCTGCTCCGACGCAGCCTCCGAATCTTCAGGTTGCACTGCTTTTGCGCGCGGGACTTTCACTATCAGTCCCGCTTTCATCTCCGATGCCCGCCGCATTCCGTTCAGGGCAAGCAATGCCTGCTCGTCCGTCCCGAATCGCTCGGCAATCGATGTCGCTGTTTCGCCCGAGTGAACAACGTGGTAACCATACTCGTCGCCGAACACGGTCGTTCCGCCATTTGCCGGCTGTTTTTGCTCTTTGCTACTCTCCTCTTTCGGTTTTTCTTTTGGCGGTTCTGTCGCTTCGACTTTCGTCGCCTTGCCCTTGCGGACATAGAGCGTCTGCCCCACGGCAACGTGCGCAGGCGCGATGTTGTCGTTGTCGGCAATCAGTGTTTCGACAGGGACGGAATATTTCCGCGATATGGAGTATAGCGTTTCGCCCTTTGCCACGGTGTGCGTCAGGAACTTACCCTTCTTGCGCTTTTCACTCTTGGCGGGCGCAGCCACCACCACGCGCTCGGCGGAAGTAGGAATTTTCAGCGTCTGCCCCGTCTTCAAACCATCTTTGAGCGCGGGATTCTCTGCCACCAAATCATCGATGCTCACACCGTAGAGTTTCGACAACGAGTAGAGCGTTTCGCCCTTTGCCACAATGTGAATGCGATACTTCGTACCGTTTATATATACGACCTGCTCAGCCGCACCCGCTTGTGCCGACTGCTGTGCCGAAGCACCGCCGCACGAAAGTGCGGCAAATAACAATGCCCCTATATACTTGCGATGATTCATCACTTCCGTCCGCGCAGTTTTATCTCCGTAACGACTTTTTTGGTGTATTGAGGAAAATCCCCCTTCATAATCCAGTCGTAGTAACTCGGGTCTGCTTCAAAGACTTTTGCCACCGACTGACCGCGATACTTGCCGAAGGCAAATACCTCCTCGCCCTTATCGTTGTAGGCTATGCGTCCTGCAAAATCGGCTGTTTTACCTCGCGACGAGTAGTTGGCAAGGAAATCTATGTCGTTTTCGAGGTCGGGATATTTGTCCAACTGCGCTTTCAGCACCTCGTATGTCGCCATCGTGTCGGCTTCGGCGCCGTGTGCAGCATCGCCCAACTCCTTGTGGCAATAGAACTTGTATGCTGCCGAGAGCGTGCGTTCCTCCTTCTTGTGAAAGATATTCTGCACATCGACATAGCGACGATTGCGAAAATCGACATCGACACCCGCCCGCATAAACTCCTCGACCAACAGCGGCAGGTCGAAGCGGTTGGAGTTGAATCCGCCGAAATCGCACCCTTCGATATATGCCTTCAACGACTTGGCTATCTGGCGGAAAGTCGGACAATCCTTCACATCTTCATCGGTGATGTGGTGAATATCCGATGCCTCTTTCGGAATCGGAATCGTCGGATTTATGCGCTTGGTGCGGATAATCTCCTCGCCGTCGGGCATAATCTTGACGAGCGAAATCTCGACGATTCTGTCGCGCGAGGTATCCACACCCGTGGTCTCCAAGTCGAAGAATATAATCGGGCGTTTTAGTTTCAGTTTCATATTGCGACCGTCTCCGATTATGCGTTAATCATCATAGGCATAAGGAGCATCAGCGTAGTGCTGCTCGGTTTGTCGTCGTAAACGGGCTTGAACACTCCCGCGCGCGTCGAATCGGCGAGTTCGACCTGCACGGTCGGCGTTTCGATGTTCGAGAGAATATCGACGAGGAAGTTCGACTTGAAACCGATGGTAATAGGCTGACCGTCGTAACTGCAACTGAGCGTTTCGTTTGCCGAAACATAGAAATCCAAATCCTGCGCCGTCAGCGACACCTTGTTATCGGCAATCTCCATACGAATCAAATTGGTCGTCGGGTTGGCACAAACTGCCACACGCTTGATGCCATTGACCAACTCGATGCGGTCGATGAGCAATTTATTCGGGTTGGCTGTCGGAATCACAGCGTTGTAATTAGGATAGTTGCCCTCAATCAGACGGCAGATGAGCGTACTGTTCGCCATACGGAACATTACGT
>JBNMLI010000041.1:0-9086 GCA_050874765.1 Alistipes sp. | reverse complement strand
GATAACCATCACTATGTGCATCATGGCGGTGGCAATGTACGTCATCATATTCAACATTATGGGCGCACCTATGAACGGCAGCTTCATTATGTTGGGCTTGGCTACCATCGTGTTTATTTTCAGCTATCAGGCAATCGGACTGTTCGTGCTGACCTTGACCGGCAATATGCGACTTGCGCTATCGTTCGGCGGCGGCTACTCGGTGCTGGCGTTTACCTTCTCGGGTCTTACGTTCCCGACCATGGCAATGGCCCCCGTGCTTCAATGGTTCAGCCACCTGTTCCCGTTCACCTTCTATCTGCGCATATTCGTCGACCAAGTGTTGCGTGGCGCACCCGTCGGGGTATCCATTCCCGATATGGGCTATATGATGCTGTTCTGGCTGTTGCCCGTTGCGGTCATCAACCTTATGCGTCGCGAGTGTACCGACAAAAAGTATTGGGGAAGATTGTAGTATGAAGAGATTGAAAGAGTACATATCGCTCTACGGCCGCGAGATAGCGTCTATTATGCGCAACGAGTATCGGGAGATTCTCTCCGACCCCGGTGTTATGCTTGTCATCATCTTTGCCATATTCATCTACTCGACGCTCTACTCGTTCGGCTACAACAACGAAGTGCTGCGCAACGTGCCTATCGCCGTCATCGACAACGACCGCACCCACGCCAGCCGCACACTGACCGCCACATTCGACGCGGGTCCCAACACCTACGTCGCCTACGAGGTACCCGATATGGAGATTGCCAAAGACCTCTTCTTCGAGCACAAGGTCTATGGCGTGGTCTATATCCCGAAGGACTACGAAAAGAATCTTGTCGGCGGCTTGCAGGCAAACGTATCCATCTATTGCGATGCAAGTTACTTCCTGATGTACCGTCAGGTATTTCAGGAGATTGTAGCGTCGATTTCGACATCGGGCGCAATGGTCGGTTTCCAGCGACTTGTCGCCAAGGGCATCAACATACCGCAGGCAAAGGCGGTTACACAGCCCGTCATCTACCAATCGCACAACCTGTTCAACCCCTATCTGGGCTACGGCACATTCATTATGCCGGCAATCATCATCGTAATTCTACAACAGACCGCCCTTATCGGTATAGGTATGATTGGCGGTACTTGGCGCGAGTACAACCTCTACGAACGGCTCATTCCTGCGGGCTACGACCGACTTTCGACCATTCCGACCGTATTGGGCAAGGCATTTACCTATATTTCGATTTATATGGTTACTGCAACGTATGTGCTGACTGTGCATTACCATATGTTCGGCTATCCGATAAACGGTCGCCTGATAGATTGCATCGCCGTCATCGTTCCCTACCTGCTTGCCTGCATCTTTATGGGCATAGCCGTTTCGACACTGTTCTCGCGCCGCGAAAACTCGCTCTGCTGGTTGCTGTGGACATCTATCCCGATTCTGTTGCTCAGCGGCGCATCGCTGCCCAAGGAGTGCTTCCCGCACTGGCTCTATATTTTCGGCAAGATATTCCCGAGCAGCAGTGCCATCAGTGCCTATATCCGCGTGCAGAGCATGGGTGCATCTTTCGAGGAGGTACTGACCGAAATCCGCACACTGTGGATATTGGTATTCCTCTATGGCGGTATCTCGGTCATCAGTATGCACTTTGTGCTTAATCACGATTTGGCGCGTCGCACGCTCCAACGCCTGCACAATCAGCGCAAGAAGGTCGGCAGAAAAATCCTGAACACTATCGGCAAATAACCACAACCACCTGCCGCTTATACTGCTTAAAACATATAACGGTCTTACCCCCTGCGGATAAGACCGTTATTGTTTTTCTTCCTATGCCATAGTCCCGACAGCCGAGGCAACAGCAATCGAAAGAATAGGGTAACACAATGTCTAATAGAATAGAATTAAACGCAAGCGGAGTAGAACTTACTGCACACAAAAAATTATGCAGGTACCCAAAGCACCTGCATAATCAACAACAAATACTATTACTATTTACCTGCGCCCGGTGGTGGACCGAAACGCATACCGCTGTTGTTGCCGCCGCTCATACCTACGCCGCCCCGGCTCTCCTGTATGTCGTAGTCCTTCGTATCTTTTGAACCGCGCTTGCCGAAGTGGCGCAGATTATAGACGAACTGCACGCAGAAGTAGCGACCGATGACGCTGTTGGTCAAGTTCTGCGTATATCCCGAACCCGTGTTGCGTGCAAACGCCGTGTTCTGATTTGCCACATCGTTCACACCAATCTGTATCTCGCCCAACTGGTTGCGGAAAATCTTTTTGCCCAAGTAGAGGTTGCACAACACATAACTCTCGTCGTACTTGTTCGTGAAACCTATATACTGCACATACGAGCAACTTGCCGTGAAGGTAAATCCCTTCCAGAATACCCATTTGAGCGAACCCGTTGCCGTGTGGTAGAAGTAGTTATTCTTCACATTGCTACCCGCGCTGTTCTTCGCCGCCGTGTTCCACGCATGACTGCACGTTCCGTTCCACGAAAGCGTGAAGTCGATATTCTCCGATATGTTGCTGCCCAACGTTACCGACGCATCGTAGCCGATGTTGTTGGCGTGGTTGGTCGTGTACTTATGGTCAATCATATTCTGCAACACATTGCCCGACTCCGCCGTTTGGTAGATTGCCGACGGTATGACGCTGTAATTTACACCCGCCATCAGGTTCAGGTTGCACTTCATAAACGTAAGCGGCAAACCGAGGCTGACATGCGTGCGCAAATTCCAATAGCCGTCCATATTCTCATACGAGGTGATGCGCTGCGGCTTGTAGTACGAGCCGTCTGCCTTCTTCGGCACCTCCACATCGCCGAACTGCGACAAATCAAAACCATTGGTGTTATACCATGTCGAACCCGAGATGTAGTTCTGCTGGTGCTGCATCGAGAACATCCACATAAACGTGCGACCCTTTTCAACGTTGGAGTGTATGTAGTGGAAGTTGATGCGGTGCGTGAACGACGGATTCAGATTCTTGTTTCCTATGCTCAAATACTGCGGTGTCGATACATCGAATATGTTCTGCAACTGCGTAACCGACGGATTATCCGTACTCGAACGGAAGAACATACGAATCGTATTCTCTTGGTTGAACGCATAGTTAATCATTCCGAAATAGGTTACGTTGTTGAACGACTTGCCGATTTTATCCTTCTGCGAGCCGCCTATGCTGCCGTCGAGCGACGAACGCTGATAATATACGTTAGCCACAATCGTGTTCTTGTTCTTCGAGTAGCGGAAACCCGGACCGATGCGATGCTTCCAATATCCGCTCTGCGAGGTCTTGGTCATCAACTCATTCACCTCCGGATTCTTGAAATCGGCATCGGTGTAGTACGCCCGCTGGTCCTTGTTCTGGTCTTCGTAGTTGAAGCGATATTGGAAACTGAGTTGCATATTGCGAGCAATCGGCTCGTTATAAACGAACGCACCGCGAATGCTGTATGTGCGCGTCGGAGCGGTTACATACTGATAGAGTGGCGAATACAGCCCCGACAGTTCAGACAGCCCGCGCCAGTTGCCCGAATATATGTATTCGTTCATATATTGGTTGTACAGACTGCCCTCCGTCGTGTCGTAACGCTCCGCCGAAGCCTCGTTCGACGATGTGTGTTTCTTGCTGTGGTTGTCGAGATAGTTGAATCTACCATCGACCGTGAGCGTACGTCCCGCCTTGCCGAGTTTTACGCGATATTGCAGGAACTCCGTAAAGTTTATGCCGTAGTAGTCGTTGTGCGAATAGTCGTCCGTAAAGAGCAATCCGCTCTGACCATACTGATAACCGAGCGTCGTCTTGGTCGGGTCGTAGCCCTGATAACTGAACGATGTACGCGACATAATCGACTGATTGCGCGAAATCTTCCAATCCAAACGTGCATTCAGACGGTGATTGTTGTTCGTTATGCGCGACCGCCCTTCGGCATAGAGCGTACCCACGGGCGACGGGTCCTCATACCAAGTATTGTCGGTCGAGAGGTTCTTCGTCGTAGTGTTATTGAAGAAATAACTGCCCTGAAACTTCACGTTATCCTTGCGTCCCCACACATCGGAGTAGTTCAAACCTATGGAATTGACCGCCGCCACACCGTCCTGCTGGCGCACCATGTAGTCGCCCACGCTGCGTCCTCGACGACCTCCGCCGCCACCGCCCGAGTTGCCGCTGACGCCCAAGATATCCTCGAACGAGAAATTCTGCTGGTTTATGTTGTTGAACAATCCGATGGCGGATATTCTGCTGTCGCCGTTAAACACGTTCACGTTGCCGCCGACCATATATTTGTGGTGCGAGGTTACCTCGTCGGTCTTGGGCTGATAGCCGTAACCCGCATACATCTTACCGAACTGCCCTTGGCGCATATTGCTCTTGGTAACGATGTTCAGAGCCTTGTATCCTTCACCGTCGTCCATACCCGAGAACTCGGCTTGGTCGCTCAACTTGTTGAATACCTCAATGCGGTCCACCGCCTCTGCCGGCAACGACTTTATGGCTGTGCTTACGTCCTCGCCGAAAAACTCCTTGCCATCGACAAAAATTTTCTGCACGGTTTCGCCCTGCGCCTCGACCGAGCCGTTGCTGATTGTGATGCCCGGCATCTTTTTCAGCAAGCCCTCGACATCGGCATCGTTCGACACCTTGAACGCACCCGCGTTGTAACTCAACGTATCGCCATTCTGCGACGCACGCAACGCCTTGGCGGCCTTAACGACCGTTTCTATGCGGGTCGAACTCTCCTTCATCGCTATTTTGCCGAGATTCTTGTTCGCCTGCCCGAGCGTAAACTCCTTCGTGGTATCCTCATACCCGAGGAATGTCGCGACCATCGTGTACGAGCCGTATGCCAGCCCCGTGATTTCGACCGCGCCGTTCAGACCCGATGTGTAGTAGCGTTTGTTGTCGGGCTTGGCGGTAGGGTAGAGTTCCACCACTGCACCCATCACGCCCGCGCCGCTGCCCGCATCGGTCAGCGAGAATACGACCTTACCTTTCTGCTGTGCATACGACGGCAAAGCAAACATCGCCGCCAGCAACAGTATAAAAATGCGCTTCATTATATATTCCTGTATTTTTCAAAAACGTATTGCAAATTTAGCCGATTTGCATCTACTCCGAACCTTACCACCCGCGAATCGTCCAAAATGCGGGGTGAACCGACCTATTACGCCTCCGAAGCGGTCAGCCAAGCCTTGAATTCGGGTACCCGTGCCTTCGAGATGATGATTTTCTCGGGCGTTGCGACCGACAGATTCAGCGCGAGCCGACTGCCGAACCACACCGAAATATCCTTCACCGCCTCGCGCGCAACTATAAACTGCCTGTTCGCGCGAAAGAATTTCCGCTCCGACAGCATACCCGACAACGCCTCCAACGTATGCTCCACTGGGTAGCGTTCGCCCTTGTAGTCGAATGCCGCGACCTTCTCGTTCGAGGTGTAGAAGAACGCCACGTCCGCGCTTGCCAACGGCACTATTTTGTCGCGCACATGCACCAAAAACACCTGCTTCTCCTGCCTTTGCGCCCGTGCCATATCCTGCACCCGCACCGAATAGTCGCTGCGGTCGGCAGAGGTCAGGTTGTGCCACTTCTCCAATGCCCTGCGCACATCGCTCTCCTTTATGGGTTTGAGCAGATAATCTATGCTGTTCACCTTGAAGGCTTCCAGCGCGTATTGGTCGTATGCCGTCGTGAAGATTATCGGCGAAGCAACCTCCGCATTGTCGAAAATGCGGAACGACTCGCCGTCCGAGAGGTGTATGTCCATAAATACCAAGTCGGGTGCGCTGTGGCTCGCAAACCACTCCACGCTATCGACCACGGTATCTATCGTGTCCAAAATCTCTATGCCCGCGTCGATTCCGCGCAGTATCGTTGCCAGATTCTGCGCTGCGGCGGTTTCGTCCTCTATTATCAATACTTTCATAATCACCTATTTCGATGGTTTGACGAGCGGCAATCGCACTGCAAAGCGCGTCCCGTCGTCATCAATTTCTATTTCGCGCCCGACAATAAGGCAGTACCTGCTGTTCAAGTTTTTCAACCCCGTTCCCGTACCGATTTGCGGTTCGAGCATCGGTCGGCGTTCGTTCTCGACTACCAAACGGTCGTTTTCGACGAAGATGTTTACGCGAAACGGATTCTTTGCCGTTATCGCGTTGTGCTTCACGGCATTGCCCAACAGCGGCTGCAACGACATCGCAGGCAACTGCCAATCCATAAATGCCTCCGCCACCTCTATGTCGAAAAATATCTTGTCGGCATACCTGATTTTGAACAGATAGCAATACGCCCGTGCAAACTCCAACTCGTCGCGCAGCGTAACCAGCGTATTGTTGTTGCCGTTCTGCGTTATGTAGCGGAACGTATAGGAGAGTTGGTCGATGTACTCCAAAGCCCGCCGCTCATCCTTCTCGCGCACGAGCATCGAGAGCGAATTGAGCGAATTGAAAAAGAAGTGCGGATTTATCTGGCTCACCAGCATATTGTATCGCGTGGTCAGATTCTCGTTTTTGAGCTGCTCGTTCTCCAACACGACCTGCTGCCGTTGCGATGTCAGCACATAGATTTGCGAGTAGAGCAACACGATGACGAGCATAAACAGACACTTCATTATCACCACGAAATCGACCAAATGAGGCCCTTGATATACCAGCACAGTTTCGCCCGAGAATCGCAGCGTTACGGGTGCCAGAAAATAGACCGCCACCGTAATGACGGCGCACAACACGCCCCGCTCGGCAAAGATTCGCCAATCGGTACGGCGGTTGCGCATATTCATCACCATCATCAGCACGAACGACACCACAAAGTAGAAGAGCATCTGATACATCGTTTCGGCAAAGCGCGATGTCGCACTATATACGGCACTGTAATCGAACGGCTCGCCGTTGCGCTTCAAGACCTTCCGCATAATCGGGTGCGCCCCTTCGTAGTGGGGTTGTTCGCCGACTGTCGCCTCTATGCTGTCGCCATCTTTCAGGTAGAGCCTGCGCACCGAACCTCTATCGACATATACACTGTCGCCTGCCTCGGTAACTATGTATCCGAATCCGTCGATGCTGAGCGACAGCCGACCCTCCACATTCTCCGCAACGAACTCCGTCTGCTTCAAGCCGCGCTCGCGAGCCGTCCGCCGCGAATAGCCGTCCTCCTGATTCACCACCAGCAGGAGCAGGTACGAAAAATTGACCACCAAACTGATTATGGCGGCTACCAATATATATGCGGTTATCGATGGGTTACGCTTTATATTCATCTCTTCGCTCTTGTTATCTTCGTGCAATCTGCCCGCTACTTCTCCTCATACCACGAGGCATACATTCTGTAATCGCGTGCCGTGCGTGCAATGATTTCCTCGCGTTGCTCGGGCGTTACCTCCTTCACCTTCTTTGCAGGCACACCAGCATAGACCGAATTAGGCTCCAATCGGGCATTCGACAGCACCAGCGCATTCGCCGCTATTATGCAACCCGTCGCCACGACGGCATTGTCCAATATCGTCGCGCCCATACCTATCAGACACTTATCCTCTATGATTGCTCCGTGAATCGTGGCGTTATGCCCAATCGACACATCGTTGCCTATGTGGGTCTGCGACGGGTGCTTCGCTCCGTCGTAAATGGTGTGAATCACCGTCCCGTCCTGAATGTTGGTGCGGTCGCCTATGGTTATGGTATTCACATCGCCACGCAATACGGTATTAAACCACACAGAGCAATCCTTACCTATGGTAACATCGCCCAGCAACACCGCCGTTTCGGCAACAAATGTCCCCTCGCCGACCTTCGGCGTATGATTTCTTACAGTTTTTATATATGCCATATCGTTATTGTATTTTACTCCTTCGCGTCGCTCTTTTTCGACTCCTGCCAATACTGCTCCAACTCTTCGAGCGGCACCTCGTTCATCATCTTATCCTGCTCCGCCACTCGCTTCTCGACATGCGCGAATCGGCGTATAAACTTGCCGTTGGTGCGTTCCAGCGCATTCTCGGGGTCGATGCCGTAGAGCCGACACGCATTGACGAGCGCAAACAGCAAATCGCCGACTTCGCCCTCCATACGCTCCTTGTCGCCACGCGCCATCTCCGCCTCGACCTCGCCGATTTCCTCCTTTACCTTGTCCCAAATATCCTCCCTCTTCTGCCAGTCGAAACCTGCGGCAGCCGCCTTTTCGCTTATGCGGTACGCCTTGACCATCGACGGCAACGAGCGCGGCACTCCGCCCAGAATCCCGCTCTTGCGAGCCTTCTTGCGCAGTTTCAGTGCCTCCCAATTTTGCTTCACCTCCTCGGGCGACGAAGCCAACACATCGCCATAGACGTGCGGGTGGCGGTATATCAACTTGTCGCACACGCCGTTCACCACATCGGCATAGTCGAACGCTCCCTGCTCGCTGCCGAGTTTCGAGTAGAACACGACATGCAGCATCAAATCGCCCAGTTCCTCGCGTATGCCCTCCATATTGTCATCGGTGATGGCATCGGCAAGTTCAAAAGTCTCCTCAATGGTATTGTTGCGCAACGAATGAAAAGTCTGCTCCCTGTCCCACGGACATTTCTCGCGGAGCGTATCCATAATCTCCAACAGCCGTGCGGTAGCCTCCAATTTTTTATCCATAATGAAATGCAAATAGTTGCTACAAAGATACGATTTATTTATCTTTGTAACAATAAACCTTACACCGAATGAAACCTAAACTTTTCGCGCTCGCGCTACTTTCACTGCTGTTCCACACCGCCACGGCGGCGGACATTCTGCCCAATCCGCGGGAATACACTCGCCACGACGGCAGTTTCACACTCAACTCCCATACTGCCATCGCGTGCGACAACGAGGTGCGCGACATTGCGCAATACCTCTCCGAATATATTCCCCTGCGCCGATTCTCGCTTACCGACAAGGGTAGCAACCGCGTTGCCCTGCGGCTCGACAGTTCGCTCGCGGCAGAGGAGTATCGGCTCGATGTACGCCCCGATGGCATAACCATCGCGGGAGGCGACTACGGCGGCGTATTCAACGGCGTGCAAAGCCTTCTGCAACTGCTCCCGCCGACGACCTTCTCCAAGGCGTTACGCCTGCCGGCCTCGGTACTGTG
>JBNMLI010000040.1:0-9097 GCA_050874765.1 Alistipes sp. | reverse complement strand
TTGCCCTACTTGGTGCCGATGCTCGAAAATGCCGGTGCAACGGTGCTTCTGCCGCGTGAACGCGATTTTCAGACGGCAGAAATCATAGCCGACAACGACAGCGGCGTAGATACCGCATCGCAATATAGCGAGGACAACGGCGCGCAGGCTTGGGAGAGTTACGGGCAGGGATTCGCACACAAAAAGAGCGTATATAATTACGGTGAAAATCCTTTTGCGGAGGGCACGAGCCGTATCGTCAAGACCATCAACGGCGAACGGCAGAGTACGGCACAATGGAGCGCGCGAGTGCCGCGCGATGGCGAATATGCGGTATATGTCGCGTATCGCTCGTTGCCCGAGAATGTCGACGATGCGCACTATGCGGTAATACATGCGGGTGGCGAGAGCCGTTTCAGCGTCAATCAGCGTATGGGTGGCGGAACGTGGGTCTATCTCGGAACATTCCGTTTTAAGGATAAGGCGGTCGTTACGCTCTCGAATGTGTCGGAGCGCGCGGGGCAGGTGGTGTGTGCCGATGCCGTGAAAATCGGCGGAGGAATGGGCAATATCGCCCGCACGGTATGCGATTCGTTGCGTGTGGAGGAGTTGGATTATACACCCATAACGAGCGGTATGCCACGCTTCTGCGAAGGGGCGCGATATTGGTTGCAGTGGGCAGGATTCGCCGAAAACGTATATAGCCAAAAGCACAACGCCGACGACTACAAGGACGACTATATGTCGCGTGGCGAGTGGGTCAATGCTCTGATGGGCGGTAGCGAAAAGTTGCCGAAAACGGAGGGATTGGGTATTCCGATAGATATGTCGTTCGCCTTTCATACCGATGCGGGCATCACGGACGACGACCGCACGGTCGGTACGCTCGGCATATTCTATACGCATTTCAACAAAGAGCGGTTTGAAGATAAGGTCAGCCGTTACCGCTCGCGCGATTTGACCGATGCCGTTATGTCGCAGATATGCAGCGATGTGCGTCGCTCGTTTGAGCCGAATTGGACACGGCGCGGAATGTGGAACCGTTCCTATTTCGAGGCTCGCGTTCCGTCGGCACCCGCAATGCTGTTGGAGTTGCTTTCGCACCAGAATCTGGCGGATATGCGCTACGGACACGACCCCAATTTCAAATTTACCGTGGCGCGGGCAATCTATAAGGGCATATTGCGCCACATCGCGGCGCAGTATGGCGTGGAGTATAAGGTAGCCCCGCTTCCCGTGGAGCGATTTGCAAGCCGAATAGCGGGCGCAGACGAGGTCGCGCTCTCGTGGTCGGCAGTGCGCGATACGTTGGAGCCGACGGCAAATGCCGAGGCATATATCCTCTACACTCGCATTGGCGACGGTGGATTTGATAACGGCAGGGTAGTGCGCGACACTTCGACGGTGGTTCGTCAGCAGGCGGGTGTGGTATATTCCTATCGCGTCGCGGCGATAAACAGCGGAGGCGAGAGTTTCCCGAGCGAAACGCTGGCGGCATACATTGCGCCCGATGGCGGTAAGAAGGTGCTGGTAATTAACGGATTCGACCGTGTGGCAGCACCTGCGAGCGACGCAAGCGGATTTCACAACGATTTCGACAGCGGTTGCGCCTATCTGCGCGATGTCGCCTTCATTGGCGAGCAACGCGTGTTCGACACGGCACTGCGCCGCGAGAAGAACGAACTGATGGCACTGGGCGCATCATTTACGGGCAGTCAAGGTACGACGGTCGGTGGCAACACATTCGACTATCCCTATTTATATGGCAAGAGCCTTGCTGCGGCGGGTTGCTCCTTTGCGTCGGTGAGTCGCAAGGCGGTGGAGGCAGGCGAGGTGAGCCTGTCGGAGTACGATGCGGCAATACTGATTTTGGGTAAGCAACGCACGACCAAAATCGGACGCGGAGCTTTCGGCTCGCGCTACCGCTGCTTCACGGCGGAGTTGCAAAAGGTGCTGTCCGACTATGTAAACGGCGGTGGCGCACTCTTTGCCTCGGGCGCATACATAGGCTACGACCTGTTCCGTGGCGACGAGAGTACCGATGCCGACCGCGAATTTGCACGCAATACACTGCATTTGGATTTTGTAACCGACCGCGCGACACACTCCTCGGCAGCGACAACCGCTTCGCGCAGACTGCCAGTGCGTTTTGCGGCGGGAGAGTACCGATTCTGCACGGAATACACACCCGATTGCTACACCGTAAATTCGGTGGACGCTTTTGCACCCGTCGGCGCGGGAGCAGTCGGCGTGATGCGCTACACCGACAGTCGATTGTCGGCAGCTATCGGCTGGCACGGCGAGCAGGGTGGGGCTACGTTTGTGATGGGCTTCCCGTTTGAAACAATTACGGACGCATCGGCTCGCGATGTGCTATTGAAGGATATAATGAATTTTTTAACAACTAAATAACAGACTGTTATGTCATTGGAAAAACAGATTTCGGCAGACATCATGGCTGCCATGAAGGCAAAGGACCATGTGCGTTTGAGCGCGTTGCGCAACATCAAAAAGTGCATCATCGAGGCTAAAACCTCAGGCGTGGCGGTAGATGAGTTGCCCGATGCAGATGTGGTGAAGATTATCACCAAACTCGCCAAGCAAGGCACCGATTCTGCCGAGTTGTACAAGTCGCAAAACCGTCAGGATTTGGCAGACGAGGAACTCGGTCAGGTGGCTGTTATGCAGGAGTATCTGCCCAAGCAGTTGAGCGATGAGGAACTGACCGAGGCAGTGAAGGCTATTATTGCCAAAGTCGGAGCAACTTCTATGAAGGAGATGGGCAAGGTTATGGGCGCGGCCTCGAAAGAGCTGGCAGGCAAGGCAGACGGCAAGGCGATTGCCGACAAGGTCAAGCAACTGCTTGCATAGCCGATGAAGCATATTTCTGCGCACACACTCCGTACGGTGTCGATGCCGTGCGGAATGGTGGTCGGGGCATTGCTGTGCCGCCAAATATCGGCATTCGATGCGTGGAGCGGGCATCTGCTGACGCCTGTGCTTATATTTTTGATGCTCTTCTTCACGTTTTGCAGGGTCGATGTCCGCAAGATGCGATTGAGTATGATGCACCTTTGGTTGCTTGTTGCACAGATGGTCGGTTGTCTGGCGGTCTATTTTCTGCTGTTGCCGGCGGGTGAGATTATCGCACAGGGCGGTATGATTTGCGTGCTTGCACCAATCGCAATGGCGGCAGTGGTCATAGGCGGTATGCTCGGGGCGAATATCGAAACGATGGCTACTTACAGTCTGCTGTGCAACCTCGCCACGGCGATGCTCGCTCCGCTCATCATATCGTTTACGGGCAATGGCGAATGCTCGCTGTGGCAGATTCTGGCAAAGGTCGCGCCACTGCTGATTGCCCCGTTTGTTGCGGGACAGTTTTGCCGATTCTGCGTGCGTCCTGTCGGGCGGTGGGTGGCAGAGCATAGCCGTATTTCGTTCTACCTGTGGCTGGTGTCGCTTGCCGTAATTGTCGGTCGCACGACATCGTTCATAATCGACAGCGGAACTGCCGACAGCGGGACGGAAATCGCATTGGCAGCGGTGGCATTCGTAATCTGCATCGCGCAGTTTGCCATAGGGCGTCTAATCGGCTTGCGCTACGGCGACCGCATAGCGGGCGGACAGTCGCTCGGACAGAAGAATACGGTGCTGGCGGTGTGGCTGGCGCAGTCGTTCCTCAATCCGCTGTCGAGTGTAGCACCGACCGCCTATATAGTGTGGCAGAACATTGTGAATTCTTATCAAATCTGGAAAAAGGAGGACTTGTAGGCGAGCGCAATTTAACTTTTTGCGCCATGCGGTATCTAAAATATATGGATTTATAATAGATATTGCTATGATGAAACGACCATTACCAAAAGCATTTTTATTCGCATTCGCTACGCTTGCATTTGTGGCTTGTTCCAAGGAGAGTAACGAAACAACAGGCAATACCGACCCTGCTCCCACACCAACCATAGCCGAGCAGATTGCCGAGCAGATGGTTTTTGTCGAGGGCGGTACGTTCACAATGGGGCAGACCATTATCGCACAGACAGAAACACGCGCTGCCTCCGACCGCGAGGACGATGATTCGCCACGCACCGATGAGTTGCCTGCACACGAGGTTACGGTTTCGGATTTCTACATAAGTAAATACGAGATTACGCAAGAATTGTGGACGGCTGTGATGGGCAACAATCCGAGCTATTTTGAGGGAGAGAACTTGCCCGTTGAGAGTATGACATGGAACGATATTCAGCAGTTCCTTGCCAAACTCAATGCGCTGACCGGCGAAAACTATCGCCTGCCGACCGAAGCAGAGTGGGAGTATGCAGCCCGTGGCGGCAAGAAGAGCCAAGGTTATCGTTACAGTGGAGGCGATAATATAGACGAGGTGGCTTGGTATGGTGAAAATTCGCCTGAAATGATATGCCCGGTAGGTGGCAAGAAACCCAATGAATTGGGATTGTACGATATGTCGGGCAATGCATTTGAGTGGGTGTTTGATTGGTATGGTGCATACACAGCAACAGCAAAGGTTAATCCGAAAGGTCCATCGTTGGGGACATATCATGTTCTGCGTGGTGGCAGTTGGAAACATAGTTCCAATGGTTGTCGGGTTTCGTTCCGCACGCGCATACCGACCTACCATCTGAATAAATGCGGATTCAGAATAGTAAAGGGCATTTCACTCGATAACCTGCCATACGATGATACGGCTCCTGCAACTCCTGCCGATGAATTCTCTGCCGAAGTGTGGACGACCGAAACCGCCACATTGCCATATCGCAAGGGCGTAATAGGACTTACGGATACGAAACCTGCGCTTGTCGTATATCTGCACGGAGGTTCGAGCAAGGGCGACGATAATACGACACAAATGAACGAGAAGGCGGTCAATGTCATTGCCGAGTATCTGCAAACCAATAACATTGCCGCAATTATGCTCGTGCCGCAATGTCCCAAGAGTGGCTCGTGGGGCGGAGCGATGAACAGAACGCTGAAATCGCTTATAGATTCCTATGCACTTGGAGGCTTGGCAGATAGCAAGCATATCTATATCTTCGGTGGTTCGATGGGCGGCACTGGTACATGGAGTATGGTAGCTTCGTATCCCGAACTCTTTGCAGCCGCCATGCCTGTTGCCGGCAACACATCGGCAGTCGATGCTGCCACCGTAGCCGCTACGCCGGTCTATACCGTTATGGGAACAGCCGATACGATTATGAATTATTCGGCAGTGAGCGAATTTGTCGCCAAGGTCAAAGCCAATGGTGGCGAAGCCAAATTGGATATTGAGGAGGGGTGGACCCACGAGAATACATGCGAACAGAGCTATACCGACGAGCGGCTTGCGTGGGTATTCTCGCATTCAAGATAAAGACATATTGTTGTTTAGGCTTTGGTAAGTATTATTTTTGCGCAAAAGTAGGCTTTTTGCTACCTTTGCGCAAATTTCGTCTGTAATATGAAGATAGGTGATATAGAGTTTGGCGACCGCGCGGTGTTTCTTGCGCCGATGGAGGACGTAACCGACCCCTCGTTCCGCTATATGTGCAAGCGGTTCGGGGCGGATATGGTATATACCGAATTCATATCCTCGGACGGACTGATTCGCGATGCGTGGAAGTCGCGTGCCAAACTCAACATTTTCGACTACGAACGCCCCGTAGGCATACAAATCTATGGCAACCAAATCGAGCCTATGGTCGAGGCGGCACGCATAGCCGAGAGTGCCGACCCCGACATTATCGACATCAATTTTGGTTGTCCGATGAAAAAAATTGCAGGGCGCGGAGCAGGGTCGGGTATGATGCGCGATGTCCCGCTGATGGTCGAGATGACCGACCGCATTGTGCGTGCCGTCAAAAAGCCCGTAACCGTCAAGACGCGCCTCGGGTGGGACGACGAATCGAAAAATATCGAGGAGATTGCCCTGCGCTTGCAGGACGTGGGTATTGCCGCACTGACGATTCACGGGCGTACCCGCGCACAACTCTATCGCGGCGAGGCGGATTGGACGCTCATAGGCAAGGTCAAAAATAATCCTGCAATTCACATTCCGATTATCGGCAACGGCGACATCGATTCGGGCGAGAAGGCTCGGCAGATGTTCGACCGCTATGGGGTAGATGCTGTGATGATTGGGCGTGCGACATACGGCCGACCTTGGATTTTCCGCGAGGTGAAGCATTTTCTTGCCACGGGCGAAACGCTGCCGCAACCGAGCGTTGCAGAGCGTGTGGCAATCGCCAAGGAGCATCTTGCCAAATCCATCGAAATCAAGGGCGAGAAGGTCGGCATACTCGAAATGCGCCGCCACCTGTCGAACTATTTCAAGGGATTGCCCAATTTCAAGGAGACGCGTATGAAACTCGTTACAATAGATAATCCAGATGAATTGCAGACGGTTATCTCGTCCATCGCCGACCGCTGGGGCGATTTCGATGCCGCCGAATGCGTCCCTGCATCGCTTTCGCACGAGATATAAGAACAGGACGGTATATGAAAAACATAGCGCGAAACCCCAAAAGGTTTCGCGCTATGCGTTGGTAGGGTAGCCGAGGGCTACTTCTTCTCTGGCTTCGAGATGCTCTCGCGCATCTGCGTATCTGCCATGATGTTCTTCATCTTGTAGTAGTCCATAACGCCGAGATTGCCGTTGCGGAATGCCTCTGCCATGGCGAGCGGCACCTCCGCCTCCGCCAAAATCACCTTGGCGCGAGCCTCCTGTGCCTTTGCTTTGTTCTCCTGTTCGAGAGCAACTGCCATTGCACGACGTTCCTCCGCCTTTGCCTGTGCGATGTTCTTGTCGGCATCGGCTTGGTCCATTTGAAGTTGCGCACCGATGTTCTTGCCGACATCGATATCTGCGATGTCGATGGAGAGAATCTCGAATGCCGTACCAGCGTCCAAACCCTTTTCGAGTACCACACGCGAGATGGAGTCGGGATTTTCGAGGACTATTTTATGCGTATCGGCAGAACCGATAGATGATACGATACCCTCGCCGACACGAGCCAGCACAGTCTCTTCGCCCGCACCGCCGACAAGTTGTTTGATGTTGGCACGCACTGTAACACGAGCCTTGGCAATCAGCTGGATACCGTCCTTCGCCACAGCGGCAACGGGAGGGGTGTTGATGACCTTCGGATTGACCGACATCTGCACTGCCTCGAACACGTCGCGACCCGCGAGGTCGATTGCCGTTGCCATATTGAAGTCGAGCATTATGCTCGCCTTCTGTGCCGAAACGAGTGCGTGAACGACATTGCGCACGTTACCGCCCGCAAGATAGTGGGCTTCCAACTCGTTGGGGTTGAGTTTCAAACCCGCTTTCGTACCCTCAATCATCGATGACACAATCACCGTAGGCGGCACTTTGCGCCAGCGCATCAGCACGAGTTGCAGCAGCGAGATGTGGACACCCGAAACGAGTGCCGAGAACCACAGTCCGACAGGAATGAAATAGAAAATCAGCCAAATGGCGATTAGTCCCAACACAGAAACCAATGTAATAATTGCTACGTCCATAGTTTTATAGGTTTTATTGTTTGTTGTCAATCAGTTGTGCCTGCAAGCGGGCGACGAAATCGTCGGACAGACAGTGTTTCTCTTTAAGCACGGGCAGGAACTTGTCGATATTGGCGTCGTAGCAGTCGAGCCACTTAACGATATCGAACGGATATTCGTTGATGAAATTAGGCGTTTGCGATACGTTCAAATACTCGTCGGGAAGCATTTGGTAGGAGTCGTAGTTCGCTGCGAAATCCTGCTTGAACTCGGGCGTAAGCACCACAAGTCGATTGAATATGCCCTGTTTGCCGTAAAGGCGCGGTTGCATGGTCATTGCTGCATCGTCGAAAGTCAGTTCGATGATGCACTCTTGGGTGCAGAGCATATCGCCTGTGCGGACAACTGGTGCGAGCGCGTAGCCGTCATACGACCATTCGCCCACATCGGCATAGCGCGCGTATGCCATAGGGCGGCCGTTGATGGTTACGCTCTTGGGCGGGAATTGGGCAGGAAAGCACAGTTCGTAGCGACGGGTGGCAGGCGCATTGGCGTAGGTGCCTTTGCGTGGCGCGATTACAACACGAATGCGATTGCCGTCGGTACACTTCTCGATGGCGGTTGTGGCGTATTCGTCGCCGTAGTTTTTGGATATGCCGTCGTCCTCGTAGAGCGACAATGTGCCGTCGCCACCGGGTATGAATGTAAGCACTGTTGTGTTGCACGGCTCCTGCAAATTCTGTACGGTCGGCGGATTCATCGGGATAATCGCGCCCGCCTTGGCGTAGTATGGATTTTCGGCAATGGTGTAGTTGCGGGTAATGCTCTTGCCGCCTTCAATCATCTCGCCCGTGGCGCAGTCGTACCACTTGCCTTCGGGTAGCCACACCGTGCGCGAGGCAAGCCCCGTAACATTATCGACCGGTGCGGTGATTGCCGTAACGAGCAGTGCGTCGCCGAACATATACTGCTCCTTTGCCTCGTAGGCCTCGTCGCTCTCGGGGTAGGAGTAGTACATAGGTCGGCACATCGATACGCCCGTGTCGTAGGTTTGGCGTGCCGCGTTGTAGATATATGGTGCAAGCGTATAGCGCAAGCGGATTGCATCGCGCATATAGAACATGTGGTCGGGGAATTGCCAGATGCGACGCTCGATGCTGCGGTCCTTGGTGCAGTGCGTCTTGAAAATAGGAGTGAAGACGGCATATTGCAGCCAGCGCGTGTAGAGTTCGGGCTCGGTGCGTTTGCCTCGTTCGTCCTTGCGGTTCATATGGCCGCCGATGTCGTGTCCCCAATAGCCGTAGCCTACATTCGATGCGGTGGCGGTAAACCACGGCAGGAAGCCGAGCGTCTCCCACGAGATGTAGGTATCGCCCGAGAAGCCGACCTGATAGCGGTGCGAACCCAAGCCGCCCCAACGGTGGTGGATAATCGGACGGCTTGTGCCCGACTGTTCCATGTGCTGCGTGAAGGTATGGTTGAGCCAAAAAGTGTTGCTCAATCCCTTGGTGTATGTGCTCGTTTTCCACTGTTGCCAGTCGAGCCACCAGAAATCGACACCATCGCGCTCCATAGGTGCAAGTACCGTGTCGAAATAGGCATCTGCCCACTTCTGCTC
>JBNMLI010000039.1:0-9138 GCA_050874765.1 Alistipes sp. | reverse complement strand
GCCCAAGAGAAGAGAAGAAGACAATAAAAAATACAAAGTACTATGAAAGCAAACAAAATCTATTGTAAGACTATGCTGGCGACGCTATGCGTCGTTGCGGCAATCGGTTGCGGCAAAGGCGAATCGGGCGACCCCGTAACACCGCCAACACCTCCTTCGCCGAGTGGCGACACAGCCTCGACGACGGGCATCAGCGAGGCATTCGATGCCGACCGCAACATTTTCAGTCTGAACACCCGATTGGTGGAGGATACCGCGATGCAGGGATTCAGCATCGAGGCTGACAAGGCGACCGTATGGTACACGATGGTTTCGCCGACGCACCCCGAGCGACTCTATTTCATCAAGGCAAAGCCGAACACCACTGCCGACGAGGCAGTTGCCAACACGGAGTACATGACGCTGACCTACTGCGGACACGGCACCAACACAGCCGTCGAGGAGTCGGGCAGCGACCGCTACCTCTGGGCAGGAACCTACGGCTCGTACCGCGCCTCCGACAATAAGTATTGGGGCGAGCAACTCGTCGGCCGTATAAAGTTCACGGCAGGCAAGACCGCCAAGCCGAACGAGATGGAGTGTTTCTACATCGGCGAGGGTCGGCAAGATGTGCAGCCGTCAATCGATGCCGAGAACAATCTGCTCACAATCAACTACAACGACACTGCCTACTCGGCATATCGCTGCTTTGTGATATACAAGTTGGACGAGGCTCTCAAAGCCCCTTACGACAACGTAACCATCACCTGCACCGATGGCTTCGAAACGGACAAACCCGCTTCGACCAACAAAATCAGCAAGACCGTGCGCGTACACGACCTGACGAAAATCGCCGAGGTTGCTCGTCCGCGCTTCCTCAAACAGGGTTATGGTTCTGTAGGCTCGACCTATTATGATTGGCAGGGTTACGACGTTCACGGCAACCGCTTGTACTATGCCGAGGGACAGTCGAACTACAACCTCTCGAACCCGCACACCTATTTCTCGGGTAAGTCCTACGCCTACATAACCATCTTCGACACGGCAACGAGCAAGATTGTCGAGGAGCGCACGCAGGTGGCATTCGTATCGGACAAAGAGACGACGGCAGCAATAGGCGTTTCGACGACAGGTACGCTTGAATCGGAGGGTGTGAAGGGATATGGCGACAAGATGTACCTCGGCTTCACGGCTCGCCAGCGCACAAGCGGCAACACGAAGCACTATCAGAACATATTCGTATTCGACGCAGCCAAGAAATAGGCGGTCGCGGAGCAAATCGAACAAAAACAGCGGGGCACTCACCAAAGAGTGTCCCGCTGTTATTATGCAGGCTTATGCCCGTCGCAGATTACTTGCGGATTGCTGCTACGCCCGGAAGTTCCTTGCCCTCCATGTATTCGAGCAATGCACCGCCACCCGTCGAAACGTAGGAAACCTTGTCTGCCAAGCCGAACTTGTTGATGCAGGCAACCGAGTCGCCACCACCGATAAGCGAGTAGGCACCGTTCTTCTCGGTAGCCTCGGCGATAGCCTCGGCAACAGCACGCGAACCCGTAGCGAACTTGTCGATTTCGAACACACCGACAGGGCCGTTCCAAAGAATGGTCTTGCAGTCGAGAATCTCGTCGCGGAAGAGTTTCTTACCCTCGTCGGCGATATCGACACCCTCCCAATTATCAGGGATTGCGTTGGCAGGAGCAACCTTCGTATTGGCGTCCTGTGAGAATGCGTCGGCGATGAGTGCGTCAGGCGAAGTTACGATTTTGATACCCTTCTCCTTTGCCTTGGCAAGGATTTCCAGTGCAACAGGGAACATATCAGGCTCGCAAATCGAGTTGCCGACCTTGCCGCCCTGCGCTGCTGCGAAGGTGTAGGTCATACCGCCGCCGATGATGATTTTATCGACCTTCTCCATCAGCTTCTCGATGATGGTGATTTTGGTCGAAACCTTCGAACCGCCGATGATGGCAACGAACGGACGCTGCGGGTGTTGCATAACGCCGTCGATAGCCTTCAACTCGTTCTCCATAACGTAGCCGAACATCTTGTCGTGAGGGAAGTAGTCGGCGATAAGAGCCGTCGATGAGTGAGCGCGGTGAGCCGTACCAAATGCGTCGTTGATGTAGCAGTCGGCATAGGAAGCGAGCTTCTTGACGAACTCCTTCTGCGGACCCTCTTTCAGTGCCTTCTTGGCAGCCTTCTTCTCCTCGTCGGTAGCGTCCTCTGCCAAACCGCGCGGTTTGCCCTCCTCCTCGGCGTAGAAACGGAGGTTTTCGAGCAACATAACCTCGCCCGGTTTGAGGTTCTTTGCCATTTCGGCAGCCTTCTCGCCCATGCAGTCGCCTGCGAACTCCACCTTATGACCCAAGCGAGCCTCGATGGCAGGGATAATCTGCTCCAACTAGAATTTCATATCGTTGTTCTTCTTCGGGCGACCGAGGTGCGACATAAGGATTACGGCACCACCCTTCTCCAAGACCTTCTTGATGGTCGGAATTGCGGCACGGATACGGGTGTCGTCGGTTACTTTGCCCTCGCCGTCGAGCGGCACATTGAAGTCGACGCGGATAATCGCGCGCTTGCCTTTGAAATCGTAGTTGTCAATTGCAAACATACTCTGTTGATTTTTAGTGTTTGTTATATAAGATATTAAATTACTCTCTCTGCCCGCAAATTTACGAATAAATTTGGAATTGCGTTCGTCTGCCGACAAGTTAAGTTGCGTAAAGTGCAACTATTTACGTTAAAAAATGTAACGTAAGCGCACAAAAAAGTGCGTTTCTTATAGCAAAAGTACGGCAAAAAGCGTACCTTTGCAATGTTGGGGATTATAAATTGTAACTACTCTAAAACAAATAACACTTATGTACGGCGAATTTCAACAATTCCTGCAAAAGGAAATCGAAGCAATCAAGGAGGCGGGGCTCTACAAGAGCGAGCGCGTAATCTGCTCACCGCAACGTGCCGAAATCGAGGTCGGAGGCAAGGCGTGCCTCAATTTCTGCGCCAACAACTATCTCGGGCTGTCGGACAATCCGCGCCTTATCGAGGCTGCCAAGCGGGCGATGGACGCTCGCGGATTCGGTATGTCGTCGGTGCGCTTCATCTGTGGCTGTCAGGACATTCACAAGGAGTTGGAGCGGGCGATTGCCGACTATTTCGGCACGGAGGATACGATTTTGTATGCCGCATGCTTCGATGCCAACGGCGGAGTGTTCGAGCCGCTGTTCACGGAGCAGGACGCAATCATTTCGGATTCGCTCAACCACGCTTCGATTATCGACGGCGTGCGCCTGTGCAAGGCTGTGCGCTACCGTTATGCCAATGCCGACATGGAGGCGTTGGAGGATTGTCTGAAACGCGCCCAGGCGCAACGGTTCCGCATCATCTGCACCGACGGCGTATTCTCGATGGACGGCAACGCCGCACCGCTCGACCAAATCTGCGAGTTGGCAGAACGCTACCACGCACTCGTGATGGTCGATGAGTGCCACTCGGCAGGCGTACTCGGCAAGACGGGTCGCGGAATCACCGAACTCTACAACCTGCGCGGCAAGGTCGATATACTCACGGGTACGCTCGGCAAGGCATTCGGCGGTGCCGTGGGCGGATTCACCACGGGTCGCAAGGAGATTATAGATATGTTGCGCCAGCGTTCGCGCCCTTACCTCTTCTCGAACTCGCTGCCACCAGCAGTGGTCGGCGCGGGCATCGAACTCTTCAAGATGCTCGGCGAGAGCAACGAGTGGCACGACCGCTTGGTCGAGAATGTAGCCTACTTCCGCGACCGTATGATTGCGGCGGGCTTCGACATCAAACCGACCGATTCGGCAATTTGCGCCGTCATGCTCTACGATGCCAAGCTCTCGCAGGAGTTTGCCGCCGCATTGCAGGAGCGCGGTGTGTTCGTTACGGGCTTCTACTACCCTGTCGTGCCGAAGGGCTTGGCACGAATCCGCGTGCAGGTGTCGGCAGGTCATACGCGCGAGCAGTTGCAACGCTGCATCGACGCATTTGTGGAGGTCGGCAACGCCCTCGGCGTATTGAAAAAGAAATAGACAAAAAACAGACTGATAGAAATTTATGACAAAAGCGAATTTAGATGCTACCGACCGCAAAATTCTGCGATTTCTGGTAAAGAACGCGCGTATGCCGTTTCTCGAAATTGCCCGCGAGTGCGGCATCTCGGGTGCGGCGATTCATCAGCGCATCAAGAAGTTGGAGGATTCGGGCGTAATCCTCGGCAGCCGCATGACGGTCAATCCGAAGATGCTCGGGTTTGATGTGTGCGCGTTTGTGAACATTCGTATTCAGGACCCGATGATGAGCGTATCGGTTGTCGAGCGCATAAAGCATATCCCCGAGATTGTCGAGTGCCACTTCATCACGGGTAACTACACGCTGATGGTGAAACTCTACTGCGTAGATAACGAACACCTGATGCACACCATATTCGACGGCATACTCCACATTCAGGGCGTATCCTCGACGCAGACCTACATCTCGCTCGACGAGTCGTTCCAGCGCGAGCCGTACATCGACTATTTGGAAGAGAACAAACACTGACGGATATGGGCGGAAAGATACGTCTGACACGCGAATTTTCGTTCGAGGCGGCACACGCGCTGGCGGGTTACGACGGCAAGTGTCGCGAAATACACGGCCACTCCTATCGGCTGTTCGTTACGGTCGCAGGAGAGCCGATTGCGGACGCGGAGAGTCCGAAATTCGGCATGGTGATGGATTTCGGCGACTTGAAGCGCATCGTCAATCGAGAGATTGTCGATAGGCTCGACCACGCATTCGTCATGCGTCGCACTGCCGCGAGTGAGCGCGTTGCGGCGACGCTTGCCGGCAGCAACTTCCACAACATCGCGTTGGTCGATTATCAGCCGACATGCGAGAATATGTTGCTCGACTTTGCCGAGCGATTGCGCAGTGCACTGCCCGAGGGCGTAGCGTTGCACTCGTTGCGGTTGTACGAAACCGCCAAGTCGTTTGCCGAGTGGGTGGCAGAGGAGCAGTAACATACACCGCCCGACCCGACAAAGGCGGCGGGCGGACTTAAAATCAGGATTATGAAAAAACTCTTTCTGGTCGATGCTTACGCATTGATATTCAAATACTACTATGCGTTCATGGGGCGACCCATGCGCAATCGTGCGGGCATGAACACCTCGATAGTGTTCGGCTTCACCAAGTTCCTGCGCGACATCATCAAGCGCGAGAAACCCGACCTGCTCGGAGTGGCATTCGACCCGAAAGGAGGCTCGTTCCGCAAGGAGATTTTCCCCGACTACAAAGCCAACCGACCCGCCACGCCCGAGGACATCATAGCCTCCGTGCCATACGTCAAGCGCATCATCGAGGCGATGTGCATACCGATTTTGGAGGTCGATGGCTTCGAGGCTGACGATGTGATAGGCACGCTGGCGCACACGGGGTCGCAGGCGGGCTATGATGTATATATGGTTACGCCCGACAAGGACTACGGGCAGTTGGTCGGCGAGCACCGCAGCATCTACAAGCAGAAGGGCGACGGCATCGAGATTCTCGACCGCACGGCAATCTGCGACAAATACGGGATAGAAAATCCCGTGCTGGTGCGCGACATACTCGCACTGTGGGGCGATGCGTCCGACAACATACCGGGGGTGCCGGGGGTTGGCGAGAAGGGTGCGTGCAAACTCGTGCGCCAATGGGGTACGGTCGAGAACATCATTGCCCACGCTGCCGAAATCGGCGGTAAGACGGGCGACAACATAGCCGCCAACAGCGAGCGGCTGCAACTTGCCAAGACACTGACCACAATCCGATTAGACGTACCCGTCGAGTTCCGTGCCGAGGATTTGACGGTTTGTGCGCCGAAAATAGATGCACTGCGGGCGTTGTTCGCCGAGTTGGATTTCAAGGCGTTTGCTGCGGATTTGGCAAACCTCGCGCCTGCCGAAGATTTGAGCATACCCAAGCAGGCGGAGCAGTACCAACTCGCCAATATGGCGCGGGCAAAGTCTGCCGCCACGCAGAAGGCTGCGATGGCGGGGCAGGGTTCGCTGTTCGATATGTTTTCGTCGGCACAGACGGCACAAACCCCGACGGCGACACAGCAACAGACAGCAGCCGATGAGGGAGAGCAGACGGAGGGTGCGACAGATGAGCGGGCGGACGAGCCCGCCGCAAGGGATTTTGCGACTGCCGAAACCGTTGCGCACACCTATCATATCGTAAAAGATGCCGATGCGTTGCGCGCGGTAGTTGCCGAAATCGGCACGCACGCGGAGTTTTGCTTCGACTTGGAGACCACGGGATTCGATATGTTCCGCGACCGCATAGTCGGGTTGTCGCTCGCCGTCCGTCCGCACGAGGCGTGGTACATACCGTTCGGCACGCACACGACGGACGCTGCCGAGCGCAACAAAATCGAGAGCGAGTATGCTGCGATTCTGCGCCCGCTCTTCGAGCAGGCGGAGAAGGCGAAAATCGGGCAGAATATGAAGTTCGACATTCTGTTCCTGCGTTCGATAGGCATCGAGGTGCGCGGTCGCAAGTACGACACCATGCTCCTGCACTATCTGCTCGACCCCGAGGCACGGCACGGTATGAATGCCTTGGCAGAGAGGTATCTGGGCTACTCGCCAATCGAAATAGAGTCGCTCATCGGGCGCGGAGCCAAGCAACTGACGATGGATATGGTCGGCACGGAGCGCATTGCCGAGTATGCCGCCGAGGACGCCGACATCACGCTGCAACTTGCACACACGTTGCGTCCGCGGGTAGAGCAGGCAAACCAAATAGCTCTGTACGAGCAGATTGAGGAGCCGCTCATAGATGTGCTGGCGGATATGGAGTGGACGGGCGTGCGCATCGACAGTGCATCGCTGTCACACTATTCGGCAACGCTCGGCGAGCGGCTCACGGCGTTGCAGGAGCGAATTCGCACAATGGCAGGCGAGCCGACGCTCAACATCAATTCGAGCCGTCAGTTGGGCGAGTTGCTCTTCACGAAGATGCGCATTGCCGAGAAGCCCAAGATGACCAAAACCAAGCAGTTCTGCACCGATGAGGAGTACTTGCAGGGCTTTGCGCATCAGCACGAGATAGTCGATTTGATTCTGCAATACCGCGGTGTAAAGAAGTTGCTATCGACCTACGTCGATGCGCTGCCGCTGTTGGTCAATCCCGTCACGGGACACATTCACACATCGTACAATCAGGCAGTTACAGCAACAGGCAGGCTTTCGTCAGCCAATCCGAATCTGCAAAACATACCCGTTCGCGAGGAGATTGGGCGACCGATTCGCGAGGCATTCATTCCGAGCGACGAGCAACACCTGCTCCTCTCGGCAGACTATTCGCAGGTCGAGTTGCGACTGATGGCGCATTTGAGCGGCGACGAGGGTTTGCGCGAAGCATTTATGCACGGCGAGGACATTCACGCCGCCACAGCCGCCAAGATTTTCGGCAAACCGCTCGACGAGGTAACCACCGAGGAGCGCAGGCGTGCCAAGACTGCCAATTTCGGCATCATCTACGGCATCTCGGCATTCGGATTGAGCCAGCGGTTGGACATTCCGCGAGCCGATGCGAAGGCGTTGATTGAGGGTTACTTCGCCTCCTATCCGAAGGTGAAGGAGTATATGGAGCGCGTAACCGAGCAGGCGCGCCGCGACGGATACGTTACGACGCTCTTCGGTCGTCGTCGCTACCTTGCCGACATCTCATCGCGCAACGCCAATGCACGCGCCTTTGCCGAGCGCAATGCCATAAATGCGCCGATACAGGGCAGTGCGGCAGACATAATGAAGATAGCGATGATACGCGTTTGGCAACGCTTCCGCGACGAGGGCATACGCTCGCGCATCATCTTGCAAGTTCACGACGAAATCGTCGTCGATATGCTCGCATCGGAGAGCGAGCGGGTTGAGAGCATCGTGCGCGAGGCGATGGAGGGTGCAGCGACGCTCACCGTACCGCTCATAGTCGATTGCGGCGTGGGTCGCAACTGGCTCGAAGCACACTAAAAGAAAGAAGAAAATAACAATAAAACTTAAATAACAACCTAATGAAAAAATTACTGATTCTGGCTGTTGCGGCAGCAATGGCGATAGCGGCGCAGGCGCAGGGTATGCGCGAGGAGATTAAGGCGCACCCCGAGAAGGCTGCGGGCGTATACAGCCTCTACCCGACCGAGTTTGCGGCACAAACTCCCGCACCGAAGGGTTACAAGCCGTTTTACATCTCGCACTACGGTCGCCACGGCTCGCGCTACATCTTGCGCAACTACAAGTTCGACGATGTATTCAACGTATTTGTCGAGGCCGACAAAGCGGGCAAACTGACCGCGTTCGGCAAAGATGTGTACGCCCGTATGCAGCGCATAGCCGACGTTTGCCAAGGCTTGGCAGGCGACCTCACCCCGCTCGGGCAGGAGCAACACCGCGGCATAGCGAAGCGTATGTATGAGGGTTATCCAGACGTATTCCGCCACTCGCCGCGCATAACGTCGGTGGCGACTACGGTACCGCGTTGTCTGTTGAGTATGAATGCCTTTACCAACGAGTTGTTGCGCCACGACCCGACGCTCGACATCACGCTCGACACGGGAGCCAAGCACATGGCATACCTGAATCCTTACTTCAAGGACAACAGTTCCGCTTTGTCGGAGCAAATCGACAAGTACCGTTTTCCCAACGGTCCGTGGGTAGATGATTGGTACGCCTTCCGTCGCGCGACGGTCGATAACACGCGACTGTTGCACGCACTCTTTACGGCGGAGTTTGCCGACGGCTTGGAGTTTGCCGACAATTTCGTAATGATCCTCTTCCGCGTTACGGTCAATACGCCGAACACGCCTGCGCAAGTCGATATGTCGGACATCTTCACGCCCGACGAGAAATATACATGGTGGCGACTTATCAACGTCATATTCTACTACGAGAAGGGTCCTTCGGGAACGGGAGGCGGATTCATCGACGAGGTGCCTGCCAACCTGCTCAAACAACTGATGGACGACGCTACGGAGAAGGTTGCGGCTGCCAAGCCCGCCGTAACGCTGCGATTCGGACACGACGGCGTGCTGATGGGGCTCTACAACTTTATGCGTCTGCGCGGTTGGAGCGACCGTGCCGCAAAGATGGAGGAGATAGAGAACTCGTG
>JBNMLI010000038.1:0-9184 GCA_050874765.1 Alistipes sp. | reverse complement strand
TTGCCGAGCAACTCCGGCAAGTGGTTGCGACTGTCGGGAGCGGCACCCTCGGGCAACTCTATGCCCGTGAGCGTGGCGAGTGAGCGGAATACGTCGATTTGCGAGAAAATCGCCTTCTGCTTGCCCGAGCGCACGCCACCGCCAGTCCAGCGAACGATGAACGGAATGCGCGTGCCTGCTTCGTAGAGGCTGTACTTGCCACCGCGGTAGATGCCCGACGGCGTGTGGCCGTTAAGGCGCATAAATGCCTCGTCCTGATAGCCGTCGTCGATGGCAGGACCGTTGTCGGAGGTGAAAATCAGCAATGTGTTGTCGGCGATATTCAGGCTGTCGAGCGTGCGCATAATCTCGCCCACCGTCCAGTCGAGTTGCAGAATCACATCGCCGCGCGTACCCAGACCGCTCTTGCCCGCAAAACGCGGGTGCGGAACTCGCGGAACGTGGACGTCGTTGGTACCCATATAGAGGAAGAACGGCTCGTCCTTATGGCGGGTGATGAACTGTTTGGCTTTCAGCGCGATGGTGTCGGCGATGCCCTCATCGACCCACAGAGCCGACTTGCCGCCCGTCATCCAGCCGATGCGCGAGATGCCGTTCACGATGGTATTGTCGTGGCCGTGGCTCGGGCGCAGGCGCAACAGTTCGGGATTCTCCGCTCCCGTAGGCCAGTCGCCGACCTTGTGCTGGTAATTGACCGTAATCGGGTCGGACGGGTCGAGCCCGACAACGCGACCGTTTTCGATAAATACGCACGGCACTCTATCGACCGTAGCGGGAATCAGGTAATCGTAGTCGAAGCCCAAATCGCGGGCATCGGGGCGAATCTCGACGTTGAAATCGGTACCGCCCTCGGGGCCCAGACCCAAGTGCCACTTGCCGACTGCGCCCGTAGCGTAGCCCGCATCGTGCATTGCATCGGCGAGCGTGTAGCTCTCGGGGTCGATGATGAGTTCCGAGTTGCCGGGGGCAATCTGCGTATTTGGCAGTCGCCACGGATACATACCCGTCAGCAATCCGAAGCGCGACGGAGTACTGGTTGCCGATGTGGCGTAGGCGTTGGTAAAACGCTGACCCTCCGACGCAAGACGGTCGATATTGGGAGTGGAGATGCGCGTTGCGCCGTAGCAACTCAAATCGCCGATGCCGACATCGTCGGAGAAGATGAAAATCACATTCGGCTTCGCCTGCTCGGTCTGCGGCTCTTGCGCCTTGTCGGCACAGCCTGCCGAGAGCAACGGGAGTGCGGGCAGTGCCGCACGCATAAGGTTCTTTTTCATTATTTTGCCCACAATTTAGCGAGGTTGATGATGACCTGCTCGGCACGCTGCATCGAGTCGAGCGAGCAGTATTCAAATTTGCCGTGGAAGTTCATGCCGCCGGCAAAGATGTTCGGACACGGTAGTCCCATAAACGAGAGGCGCGCACCGTCCGTACCGCCACGAATCGGGCGGACAATCGGCGTAACGCCCGCATCGAGCATAGCCTGCTTGGCGAGGTCAATCACCTGCGGGTGCGGCTCGACCATTTTGCGCATATTGTAGTATTGGTCTTTGAGCGTCAGCGTAAGCACGCCCTCGCCATACTTTTTGTTGAGCAAATCGACCGCGCTCCAAATCCAGACCTTCTTCTGCTCGAAGCGGTCGGCATCGTGGTCGCGTATGATGTAGGAAATCGACGCCTGCTCGACCGTGCCGTTGATGCCCACGCAGTGGTAGAAGCCCTCGTAACCTTCGGTGTATTGAGGTCGTTGCTCGGCAGGAAGCAACGAGTTGAGTTCGCAGGCGACCTCGATGGCGTTAATCATCTTGCCCTTGGCATAGCCCGGGTGGACATTGCGACCCTGAATGGCGATTTTGGCGGAGGCGGCGTTGAAGTTCTCGTACTCCAATTCGCCCTCGTAGCCGCCGTCCATCGTATAGGCGAAATCGGCACCGAAAGCCTTGACATCGAAGAAATCGACACCGCGCCCAATCTCCTCGTCGGGAGTGAAGCCGATGCGGATTTTGCCGTGCTTAACCTCGGGGTGCGCCATCAGGTACTCCGCCGCGCTCATAATCTCGGCAACGCCCGCCTTGTCGTCGGCACCCAAGAGCGTCGTACCGTCGGTGTGAATCAGCGTATGACCAACGAAGTTGCGCAACTCGGGGAACTCGGCAACGCGCATCGTAAGCGACGGGTTCAGCACGATGTCGCTGCCGTCGTAGTTCTCGATTATGCGCGGGCGGACATTTGCGCCGCTCATATCGGGCGATGTATCGACGTGTGCCAGAAAGCCGATTACGGGTGCGCCCTCGCAACCCTTGCTTGCGGGAATGGTACCCATGGCGTAGCCGTATTTGTCAATCGCGACCTCGGTCAGCCCGAGTGCCTGCATCTCCTCGACGAGCATATTCAGGAGCGTCCACTCCTTCGCTGCCGAAGGGAACGTTTCGCTCTCCTCGCACGATTGCGTGTCGATGGCGACATATTTCAGAAATCTCTCTTTAAGTTCCATATCTCTTAACCTTTGTTTAGTTCTCCTTTTTGGCACGCAGTGTGTGCAGAGCCATATATACAATCAGGGCGATGTAGGCCGCAAGGGCGAGTGCGCCTGCCGCGTCGGAGGCTGCCCACTCGGCGCAGAACCAGTCGGCACCCGCGAATTTGAGGATTGCCGACACGACGCCCATAAGTGCGCCACCCGCAATGAAGCCAGAGGCGATGAGCGTACCGCGGTCGAAGCGTGCCTTGTTAAGAGCCTCGTCTTTCGAACGCGAGCCGACAAACCACGCGATAAGTCCGCCGACCACGAGCGGAGCATTGAGCGACATCGGGATAAACATACCGAGTGCGAACGCCAATGCAGGAACGCCGATGAAGGTGAGCGTCAGCGCAAGCACGGCACCCGCGAAGTAGAGAATCCACGGCGTTTGTCCGCCCTCCATCAGAGGTTTGATGACGGCAGCCATTGCGTTTGCCTGCGGAGCGACCAGCACGCTGTCCTCGCCTAAGCCGTAGGTTTGGTTCATAATCATCATCACGCCTGCAACCGTTGCGGCAGAAACCGCCGTACCGAGGAACTTCCAGCCCTCCTGCTTGCGCGGCGAAGTGCCGAGCCAGTAGCCGATTTTAAGGTCGGTGATGAAACCGCCTGCCATAGAGAGTGCCGTACAGACCACACCGCCGATAATCAGCGCGGCGGTCATACCAGCCGTGCCGTTCAGTCCGACGGCAACCAGCACGAGCGAACTCAAAATCAGCGTCATCAGCGTCATACCCGATACGGGGTTGGAGCCGACGATGGCGATAGCGTTGGCGGCGACGGTGGTGAAGAGGAAGGCTATGACGAAGACAATCAGCGTAGCCACAATGGTTTGCGCCCAGTTGCCGAGCACTCCGAATTGGAAGAAAAAGAGCGTCGCCACGAGTGTTGCAATCAGCACTGCGAGTATGGTACGCATAGGCAAATCGCGTTGCGTGCGCTCCTCGACGGTTGTCTTGTCCTTGCCACCGCGCAACTCGCCCACGGCAAGCGAAGCCGCCTGCTTGATGATGCCCGCCTGACGGATAATACCGATAAGACCTGCCATGGCGATGCCGCCGATGCCGAGCGGACGACCGACCTCCTTGAAGATGTCGTTAGGCGCGAGTGCCGCCATATCGGGAGCAACGTAGCCCACGAGCGGAATGACGACAAACCAGACAAGGCACGAGCCTGCCGCGATAATAACGGCATATTTCAGACCTATGATATAGCCCAAGCCGAGTACCGCCGCACCCGTATTGAGCGAAAATTCGACCTTGAAACGCTCGGCAACGGCTGCACCCCAGCCGCACATGCGGGTCGAGATGGTTTCTGCCCACGCACCGAATGTCGAAACGACGAAGTCGTACAGACCGCCGACCAAGCCCGCAACGGCGAGGATTTTGGTCTGCTCACCGCCCTTTTCGCCCGAAACCAGCACCTCGGTAGTGGCTGTTGCCTCGGGGAACGGGTATTTGCCGTGCATATCCTTGACGAAGTATTTGCGGAACGGTATGAGCAGTACGATGCCGAGCACGCCGCCGAGCAGCGACGAGAGGAATACCTGATAGAACTGCGCCTCCAAGCCCAAGATGTAGAGTGCCGGCATGGTGAAAATCGCGCCTGCGACAATTACACCCGAGCATGCGCCGATGGATTGTACGATGACGTTTTGTCCGAGCATACCCTTTTTGCCGCGCATATTGCCTATGCCGACGGCGAGAATCGCAATCGGAATGGCAGCCTCGAATACCTGACCGACTTTCAGTCCGAGAAATGCCGCGGCGGCGGAGAAAATGACCGCCATAATTATGCCGAGCGATACCGAGTAGGGCGTTGCTTCGGCAGGCGTACTCTCTGCCGACATAATCGGGTGATAGGTTTCACCCTCTTTGAGTTCGGTGTAGGCATTTGCCGGCAACGAAGCGGGGGAGTTGTTTTCTTTCATAACAAAAAATGTTTTATAACCGCAAATTTATTGATTTATCGCGAAAATAACAAACACGGCGCGGGTTTGTCGTCCGCGCCGTGCATTGTCGGTGTTGTGTTGTATCTCGGGGAGAGGTCGGTTGCGTCGGGCAGATGCCGCCCGAATTGCCCCGCCCGCCGCACTTGCGATTACTCTATTGCGTAGATTGCCGCGCTTACGGGTTGCATCGTGAAGGTGTGGCTGTCGGCAGTGGTCTTGCACTTGGCAAGGCGGGCATTGTTGCCATATACCCACACTGCCTTTTTGCCCAACTTTGCCGCACTGCCCGTTGCGACGCGACCGCTCGGGTTGAGTACGACGAGGTAGTTCCTGCCTCCCGCCGAACGCTTGTAAATCATCGGGTAGGGGTTGTCCAAATCGCCGACATACTCCCATTCGCCCGCAGCACCGAGTGCAGGGGTTGCCTTGCGCAGGGCGATGAGCCACTTGACGTAGTTGAGTACGGAATTTTCGTCGGTTTGCTCGGCGGCGACGGTAGGCGCATCGGGTGCATTATCTACGGGCAGATAGAGTTTCGAGGCATCTTTTACGGTCGAGAAACCGAGGTTTGCCGAAGAGTCCCACTGCATAGGGGTGCGGCAGGTCGAGCGGTTGCGCGACGAGAAACTACCCTCCTTCGGTGGCGCATATTCGAGGTTGCGCATACCAATCTCCTCGCCATAATAGACAATCGGCGGTGCAGGCAGGGTGAGGAACATCGTCAGCACGACCTTTTGCTCCTCTGCCGTATTACGGTTCATACGGCGCAAACGCCAAATGTCGTGGCTGCAAGTAGGCATCGAGGCATAGCCGCCCATCTCGCGCGAGGCGCGGTAGGTGTCGGCGTAAATCTCCATTGCCGAGCGGATTTTACCCTTGCCCGCCTTGTTGAAATAGCAGTCGTTATAGACCATTTTGTCGTCGGTTTCGCAGACGAGCGGACGGTAGATTTTACCACCCACGCCGTTATGAATGAGCAGGTCGATGCTGAATCCCGCATCGAGCGACTGGCGCGGAATCGACCATTCGGAGAGCATTATGTTCTCGGGGTATTTGGCATTGTACCAAGCAAATATCTCCTTCCACAGACGGCGCACGCCGCTATGCTCCTTGTCGTCGCCCTTGACGAGCGATGCCGCCATATCGACACGGAAACCGTCCACTCCGCGGCTGCACCAGAAGTCGATGATGTGCATCAACTCCTTGCGCACCGCCGTAGGACCTTCGTCGTCGTAGCCCTGCTCCCACTCGTGGTCGGGGTTGGGCTTGTAGTAGCCGTAGTTGAGTGCGGGCTGAATGCTGAAAAAGTTTTTGATGAAATAGCCGTCGCGCTCCAACGACTTGTTCTCGACAAACTTTCTGCCCGGTTTCTTGGCGGGTTTGCCGTTTGTCCAGATGTAGTAGTCGCTGTATTGGTTGCGCTCCGCCTTGGCAGACGCCTGAAACCACGGGTGTTTGATGGAGGTATGCCCCGCGACAAGGTCGAGCAGCACCTTGATGCCCTTTTCGTGAGCCTCGCGCACGAGTGCGAAGAGGTCGTCGTTCGTACCGAAACGCTTATCGACCGAGTAGAAGTCGGTGATGTCGTAGCCGCCGTCCTTCCAGTCGCTTGCGAAGCATGGCGAGAGCCAGATGCAGTTGAAGCCGACGCTCTTGATGTAGTCCAGTCGCGAGCGTATGCCGTTAAGGTCGCCGATGCCGTCGCCGTCGGAATCCATAAAGGTCGATGGATAGATGTGGTAGATGTAGGCATCGTCGAGCCACTTCGGCGTATGCTTTGCCTCGGTCGTACCGACCGACAGAGCAAGGGCGAGTAATAAAATGTAGAGTTTTCTCATCGGTTATAGTAGTGTTATAAGGTTTTCCAATGCCCAGCGGTGCGAGCCTTTGAGCAAAACCGTCGCTCGCTGCAACGGCGTGCGTTGCAGGAATTCCGCCGCCTCGGCAGTCGTACCGAATGTGTGGCACTCGTGCGAAGAGTGTGGCAGGGAGGCGTATGCTTGGGCAAAATCGTTGCCGATGAGCAACAACTCCGCGCCCGCGATTTGCAGAGCCTGTTCCAACACATGGCGATGCTCCTCTGCCGACCACTGCCCGAGTTCGAGCATATCGCCGAGAATCAGCACCTTGCGGTCGCCTGCGTGCGAAGCAAGGTTGGCTATTGCCGCCTGCATACTCGACGGATTGGCATTGTAGCAATCGACAATCAGTCGGTTGCCGCGCTCGGATAGCATCTCCTGCGAGCGGTTGTTGTCGGGCGAGTAACTGCCGATTGCCGTGCGGATACGCTCGTCGGCGATGTCGAAATATCTGCCGACAACCACTGCCGCCGCTATATTATAGTAGTTGTAGTCGCCCGAAAGTCGGCTCTCTACGCCGTCGGCTATATGGCGCGAGTAACTCTCCACGACCATACCCTCGCGCTCCGCCGCCATTGCAGTCAGCACCGCGTCCTCCTGCGGAACGAATGCCAGTCCGCCGTGCTTGGCAAGGTAGTCGAAGAGTTCGCCCTTGCCGCGGCGGATACCCTCCACACCGCCGAAGCCCTCCAAATGGGAACGGCCTATGTTGGTGATGATGCCGTAGTCGGGCTCGGCGATACTGCACAGCGACGCAATCTCGCCGCACGCGCTCGCGCCCATTTCGACAACGCCGAACTCCGTCGCCCGCGTCATTGCGAGCAGAGTGAGTGGCACGCCGATGTGATTGTTGAGGTTACCGCGGGTGGCATATACGCGGAATCGCTCGGCAAGCACACGCGACACCAACTCCTTGGTCGTGGTCTTGCCGTTGCTGCCGACGATGCCTATAATCGGCAATGCCAAACGCTCGCGATGCTCGCGCGCAAGCGACTGCAACGCCTCCAATGTATCCGCGACGCGCACCATACGCTCCGCCGCTTCGGGGTGCGCAAGCAACGGCTCGTCGGAATCGACGACGGCATAACGCGCCCCCTTGTCGAGCGCGTCGGCAGCAAAACGGTTGCCGTCGAACGAGGCTCCGTGCAGTGCGAAGAACAGGGTATCGGCACCGACGTTGCGCGAGTCGGTACATACGCCCGAGCACTGCTCGAACAGGCGGTATAAATCTTTCTGTGTGTACATTATATATGCTTGTCGCCGCTTTGGAATTTCACTTCGTCGATGAACTTCTTGATGTTCTGCTCCTCCGCGCGCGGGCATATCATCAGCACATCGTCGGTATCGACCACTATGTAGTCGCGCAAGCCGTTGATGACGGCGATTTTGCCCTCGGGCAACGAGATGATGGAGTTGCGCGTGTCGTAGGTGTAGCACCCCTCGGCAGGCTTGGCATTGGCGTATTTGTCCTTGCGTGAATGCTGGTAAATCGACCCCCACGTCCCGACATCGCTCCACCCGAAGTCGCCGCGGTGGACGAATACGTTATCCGCCTTCTCCATCACGCCGTAGTCTATCGAGATGGCGCGGCACTGCGAGAATACCTGCTCGACGGCCTCCTTCTCGCGCTCCGTGCCGAGGTCGCACTCGATTGCCGAGAAGAGCGCGTGATGCTCGGGCAGATACTTCTCCACCGCCGCAATGATGTCGCAGACCTTCCAGATGAAGATGCCCGAGTTCCACAAAAACTCGCCGCACTGAATGAAGGTCTGTGCCAATTCGAGGTTGGGCTTTTCGGTGAAGCACTTGACTTTGGAGATGGGTTTGTCGTCCGACATCTGTATGTAGCCGTAGCCCGTTTCGGGGCGGGTCGGGTTTATGCCGATGGTCATAAGTGCGTTGTGAGTGTCGGCAAAATCGACCGTATCGCGCACCACGCAGTCGAAAGCCTGTTCGTTGAGAATCAGGTGGTCGGCAGGCGACACAATCATCATCGCCTGCGGATTTATGCGGTGCAGATAGTAGGCGGCGTAGCAGATGCACGGTGCGGTATTGCGGCCGATAGGCTCGCACAGCACCTGCTTCTCGTCGAGTTCGGGGATATGCTCCAACACCAACTTTTTGTAGTGTATGTTCGTAACGACCAGAAAGTGGTCGGCGGGTATGGTGTGTGCAAAACGCTCGTAGGTCATACGGATAAACGACTTGCCCGTCCCCAAGATATCGAGGAACTGCTTCGGTTTGTCGCGGCGGCTTTTAGGCCAGAATCGTGCACCGATTCCGCCCGCCATAATCACACAATAAATATCCTTTTCGGAGGTCATATTAAGGTATGTTTGGTTATAAATCGTTGTTCACGGAAACAAAGATAAAAATATTTTATAACTTTGTCGGGTTAAAACCGGTAAAAATGAAAATTAAATTATTTACAATACCCAATTTCATCACGCTCGGCAACCTGCTTTGCGGTGCCGGCTCGATAGTGGCTTCGCTCGTTTATAATGACTTGACGCTCGCCTTCACGTTGGTCATCATCGCCGCCGTGTGCGACTTCTTCGACGGTTTTGTGGCGCGTATGCTCCATCAGCCGTCAGCCATCGGAGTGGAACTCGACTCGCTTGCCGACATGGTATCGTTCGGTACGACTCCCGCCGCCGCGCTCTACGCGCTCTACGACTTGGCACCGAGTGCGTTCGGTTGGGCGTGGCTCGACGCAGGCTTCTGCCGTTTCCTGCCGTTCGTAATCACGGCTTTTTCGGCTCTGCGATTGGCGAAATTCAACATCGACGATTCGCAACACGACGAGTTCAGCGGACTGACCACAACTGCCAACGGCATATTCTGCACATCGCT
>JBNMLI010000037.1:0-9191 GCA_050874765.1 Alistipes sp. | reverse complement strand
TTTCATAACGGAATTGGTTTTGCGGCACGCGCCCCGACGCTTCTCTCGCAGCGGGGTTGTGTCAAATTACGTTCAAAAGTACTGAAAATTTTGCTCCTTGCAAAATTTTACATACCTTTGAATTTACGAAACAATTTATACGACCTAATATGAAAAAACTTGCATTCGGTATCGACATCGGCGGCATCAATACCGCCTTCGGATTGGTCGATGAGAAGGGCGACCTCTACGGAGAGTCGGTCATCTCGACCAAAGCCTACCCCAACTATAAGGATTATCCCGCATATATCAACGACTTATGCGATGCGATGAAGACGCTCGCCGACAGTGTCAATTTCGATTTCGACCTCATCGGCATAGGCATCGGCGCACCCAATGCCAACTTCTACAAAGGCACCATCGAAACGCCTGCCAACCTCTGGAAGTTCGCCGACGACGACGCGGATAAGGACGAGGCGTTGCGCGTGTTCGACTTTGCTGGCGACATGGGCAAGCATTTCCCTAACGTGCCGATTTACGTTACCAACGATGCCAACGCCGCCACCATCGGCGAGATGGTCTATGGCAATGCGAAGGGTATGCGCGACTTCATAATGATTACGCTCGGCACTGGCGTCGGCTCGGGATTCGTTGCCAACGGTCAGCTCATCTACGGACACGACGGCTTTGCGGGCGAGTTCGGCCATGTGATAGTCGAGCGTGGCGGTCGCGAATGCGGCTGTGGTCGCAAGGGTTGTTTGGAGGCATACGCCTCGGCTGTGGGCATCAAGCGCACGGCGTTCGAGTTGATGGCGACGATGAACTGTCCGAGTCCGTTGCGCGATATTCCGTTCAACAATCTCGACTCGGCGATGCTCGCCGCCTACGCACAGAAGGGCGACCCGATTGCCAAGGAGGCGTTCCGTCTGACGGGCGAAAAGTTGGGTTACGCACTTGCCGATGCGGTAACCATCACCTCGCCCGAGGCTATTTTCCTCTTCGGCGGGCTTGCCAAGGCGGGCGACATACTCTTCGACCCGATTAAGTGGTATTTGGAGGAGAATATGCTCTTCGCCTTCAAGAACAAGGTGAAGGTGTTGCCGAGCGGCTTGATGAACAAAAACGCCGCCATACTGGGTGCGTCGGCACTCGTTTGGCAGAACGCATAGCGGCATCTAATCCGCATAAAGCAAAATGTGGTGGTTTTCTTGAACGAAGACCACCACATTTGTTTATTGTCTGTCGCCCGCGCGCTATCGCATAGTTTCGGTAGAGGTGCCGAGCAGAGCGTCGTCGCAGAAGAGTTCGACCTTGTAGTCGCCCTTGACGAAGCCGCTGCCGTTGTAGAAGATACTCACATCGACATCTTCGTTCTGATAGTCGATTTCGCGCGAAGCGGAGTAGCCGAGCGATTCGCCGTTGAACGAGAATGTAGGCACGCTCTCGGTCGAGAGCAGGTAGCCGTCGGGCGAGGTGATGCGCATATAGATGGTGCGCTTGCCCGCAGCGGCGAGGTCGTTGGCGGAAACGGTGAAATCGACACGCAGTGTCGCAGCCGACTTGACGCGCGTGATGACCTTGCCGTGGGAATTGAGCGGTACCATGGCGATGTCGCGGGCGCGAATCACGGCACCCTGCTGCACCTTGTTTTGGAGTTCGTTGGCGCGCTCCTCCGCAACATCGGCACGCATATTGGCAGTCGAAATCTCCTTGCGGTACGATACGTTCTCGTCGATGAGTTGCTTGTTGAGGTGGTTGAGCGAGTCGATTTGACGCAGGTAGGTCTTCATGACAGCTCGCAGAGTGCCGACCTCCTTCTGGTACTCCTTGATTTTGGCGTAGTTCCAACGGCGTTCGCGTTTGAGTTGCTCCATCATCTCGTTGGCCTTTTCGAGGTTGGCGGCGATGGTGTCGTTGGTGTATTTGAGGTTGTCGTACTCGGAGATGAGTTCGCCGAGGTTGCTCTGAATCGAATCGCGGTCGATTTTCAGCAGTTCGTAGTCGTGTTGCTGCTGGCGATTGAGATTGAAATAGAGAGCCGACAATCCCGCCAGTATCACTGCCAGCAGGATTATCACCACGCGGTAGCCGCGAATGGATTTCTGCACCGACGCATTGCCTTCGTCGTCGTAGTTGCCACCGTTGTCCGATGGCTCGTAATTATACTTGTTCTCTTCCATAACCATATAGTTTTATAAGGTTTTCCACTACAAAAATAGTAAAATTGTGATTAGCGGAGCGCAAACGTGCGATTTTTCCGCCCAATCACTTGATTTTGGCATCGAGCGGGTAGGCAAGTCCCTCCCAGCCGCTGATGTAGGCGCGGACGCTGCCGACGCGGATTGGCGATTCGAGCATCACGGGGAATTTGTTTCGGTCATCAGTTATCCAGATGAAGAACTCCGAGCCGTCGGTAAACGAAAACTCCTCCGACGAGCCGAGCGTGCAGGCGAATTTCAGCGTGCGGAAGCGTCCTTTTTTCGGCACGCGACACTCCTCGCGCCCGAGAAAGCGATAGCGCAGGTGGCGGATTTTGTTCTCCAACACCATTTCCAACTCGCGCGGCGTGTCGTCCGTGAAGAGCGACGCATCTATCGAGCGGAGGTTGAAGTAGAGCGACACAGGGTCCATACTGTGCTCGGTGAGCGTCATCGCATTTTCGCGCGGCTCGTTCTGTCGGCTCTGCGACCAAGTGCGCACCTGCATCGCCTGCCAATCGTAGTCGTAGTGGCTGCGGAAGGTGTAGCCACCCTCGTAGAGGTCGCTCTCGAAGCGCAGGGTGCGCTTGGTCAGGGTATCGACGTAGATGGTATATTTGTCGTCGATGTTGAAGAACCAGCGGTACGACGGCATTATTTTGCCCTCGCCGAAGACCTTATAGACCGGCTGTCCGCCGAGCGTGTCGAGGCTCGTGCGCATAACGACCGTCGCCATTTCGGTGTTGGGAATCAGTTTGGCGCGGTATGCCACCTTGTAGCGCAGCACCTCGCCCGCATGGTAGAGTTGTGCCGATGCGGCAGACGCAATCAGCACGGCAAACAGGGTAAGGATATGGTTTTTCATAATGTTTTCGGTATAACGGGTAACTTCTCACGTGCCGCTGTTTCTAGGAGGTCTAGGAGTACTAGGAGAACTAGGAAAAGCAGGGGCGTTTTTGTTGCTCTGTATAACGGGTAACTTCTCACGTGCCGCTGTTTCTAGGAGTTCTGGGAGAACTAGGAGAACTAGGATAGCAACAGCGTTTGTTTTTTCTTGTTATTATTTCTGTTATTTTAGTTTATTTTATTGTTTACTAATTACTTAAAAAACTTTCCTGCCTCCTAGAACTCCCAGTTCTCCTAGTACTCCTAGAAAAACGCCGCACGTGATACGCTCCCGTCATACCCACTACGAGATTTCCGAAAAATCTATCTCCTTGTCGCCCGAGTAGCGGTCGCGGAGGGTGCGCAGAGGCACATTCTGCGGCTGCGAGAGCGAGGCATCGGCATCGAGCAGTTCGATGGCTGCCGCCTGCGCCACTTGCAGGATTTGGTTGTCGAGCGTCGGGTTGGCGATTTTCAGGTCGAACGCCATACCGCTCTGCAACGTGCCGTTGATGTCGCCCGCACCGCGCAACTGCAAGTCGAGTTCCGCCAAGCGGAAGCCGTCGTTGGTTTCGCACATCGCATCGAGCCGCTTGCGCGATTCGGTCGATAGTTTCTCGCCCGACATCAGTATGCAGTAGGACTGCTCGCCACCGCGCCCCACGCGCCCGCGCAACTGGTGCAACTGCGCCAGTCCGAAACGCTCCGCCGACTCGATGACCATCACCGTGGCGTTAGGAACATCGACACCCACCTCGATGACCGATGTGGCGACCAAAATATCAGCCTTACCCTCCTTGAACTCCTGCATCGACGCTTGTTTGTCGGCGGGTTTCATCTTGCCGTGGCAGACCGCGACGCGGTAGTCGGGCAGCGGAAAGTCGCGCACGATAGCCTCGAAGCCCTCCTGCAAGTTCTTGTAGTCTGCCTTCTCGGACTCGTGAATGAGCGGATAGACGACATAGACCTGTCGCCCGAGCCGAATCTGCTCGCGCATAAAGCCGAAGAGCCGCAGGCGCGCCGAATCGAAGTAGTGGACCGTCCTGATGGGTCGTCTGCCGGGTGGAAGTTCATCAATCACCGACACGTCCAAATCGCCATAAAGCGTCATTGCCAGCGTGCGTGGAATAGGCGTGGCGGTCATCACCAGAATATGGGGCGGCTGCGCATTTTTAGTCCACAGGCGCGCCCGCTGCTCGACACCGAAGCGGTGTTGCTCGTCGATGACCACAAAGCCGAGGTTGGCAAACTGCACGCGCTCCTCGATGAGGGCGTGGGTGCCGACCAAAATATCGACCTCGCCCGCCGCCAATGCCGCCAGCACCTCGCGCCGCTCCTTCGTGCGCGAGCTGCCCGTCAGAACGCCGATGCGCACGCCCACGCCGTCGCACATCTTCGACAGTGTGGCAAAGTGCTGACGCGCAAGGATTTCGGTCGGTGCCATCAGGCACGCCTGAAAGCCGTTATCGACAGCCAGCAACATCGACAGCAGAGCCACGACGGTCTTGCCGCTGCCCACGTCGCCCTGCAAGAGGCGGTTCATCTGACAGCCCGACACGGTGTCCTGCCTAATCTCCTTCACCACGCGCTTCTGCGCCCCCGTGAGCGGGAATGGCAACTTGGTGGTATAGAAGGCATTGAACTTCTCGCCGACGCGGTTGAAGACGAAGCCGTCGCGTGCGCCCGTGCGAGCCGTGCGGCGCGACTGGATATTGAGTTGTATGCCGAAAAGTTCGTCGAATTTGAGGCGATATTGCGCCTGCCGCAACCGCTCTGCCGACTGCGGGAAGTGAATGTTGTAGAGAGCCTCCGCCAGCCCGACCAAGCCGTAGCGCGCACGCAGAGGCTCGGGCATATAGTCGGTGATGCTGTCGCGCACCAGACCCCACATATTGCAGATGACGGAGTAGAGGCCCTTTGTGCCGAACGCCTCGGAGAGCCGCTCGGTCATCGGGTAGATGCCCTGCAAGCCGCTCTGCTCGCGGCGCGAGAGTGCCTTTTCGAGCAGTTCGACCTCGGGGTGGACCATCGACAGTTCGCCGCGGAAGAACGACGGACGGCCGAAAATCATATAGGTGCGACCCACCTCGAATCGCTTTTCGACCCACTTGATGCCGCGGAACCACAGCAACTCCGCCGTACCCGTGCCGTCGGTAACGTAGATTGAAAAGTGTTGTTTGCGCCCCTCGCCCGCGATGCTCCGCCCCGTAACCGTCGCGCGGAACTGCACGAATGCCGAGGCGGTGTTTTCGTCGATTTCGGAGATTTTGTAGATGCGCGTGCGGTCGATGTAGCGGAACGGGAAGTGGTAGAGCAAATCGCCCATGGTGCGAATGCCCGCCTCCTTATCGAGCAGACGCGCACGCACCTCGCCGACCCCCGGCACAAACTTTATGTCGTCGGACAACTTCGCCATAATGCAAATGTACGAAATATATATTAAAACGATTGCCGTTGCCCGATTTATTGTTAATTTTGCTTGGAAAACCGTTTTGAGTATGAATTTGACCGAATTTCGTCGCCGTGCCGCCCACCGTGTGCGCATAGGCGAAACAGTGATAGGAGGCGACTGCCCGATAGCGGTGCAGTCGATGACCAACACCCCGACCGCCGACACCGAGGCGAGCGTCGCCCAAATCGAGCGCATAGCCGATGCGGGTGCGCCGATAGTGCGACTGACGGCACAGGGGCGCAAGGAGGGCGAGAACTTTGCCCGCATAATGCCGCGCCTGCGTGCGGACGGCTATCGGACAGCCATCGTTGCGGACATTCACTTCGTCCCCGAAATAGCCTCCATAGCAGCCGATTATGTCGATAAGGTGCGCATCAACCCGGGTAACTACCGCACCGACAACGGCGAGTTGGAGGCACTCATCGCCAAGTGTCGCAAGCGCGGTGTGGCGTTGCGCATAGGTGTCAATCACGGCTCGCTCGCCCGCCACATAGTTGCCCAGTGGGGCGACACACCGCAGGGAATGGTTGCCTCGGCGATGGAGTTTCTGCGCATCTGCGTGCGCGAGCGGTTCGACCAAGTGGTCGTGTCGATGAAGTCGAGCAACACGCGCGTGATGGTTCACGCCTACCGTCTGCTGGCGGAGGCGATGGAGCGCGAGGGTATGGACTTCCCGATTCACCTCGGCGTAACCGAGGCGGGCAACGGAATCGAGGGGCGCATAAAGAGTGCCGTGGGCATCGGGGCGTTGCTTGCCGACGGCATAGGCGACACCATTCGCGTGTCGCTCACCGAAGCACCCGAGCGCGAGGTGCCTGTGGCGCAGTTGCTGGTCGATTATTTCGCACGGCGCGAGGGGCATTTCGATGTACATCACCCCGAAAGATACTCGCCGACGGAATATCGCCGACGCACGCAGGCGGAGTATATCACGCACGACGAGATGACCGACGCATACGAGGTCGCAGAGGCTCGCTCGGGCAATCCTACGGCGGAGTGGCGTGCGGCAATCCTCAACGCCGACACGGTGCGTCCCGTGGTTATTCGTCGCCGCTACGACGATGACGACCTGACGAGGCTTGCCGTAAAGGCGGCTGCCGACATGGGGGCGTTATTGCTCGACGGCTTGGCGGACGGCGTGTGGATAGATGCGCCACAGCACCCTGCCGAGCGTGTGCGCGAGGTCGAACTGATGATTTTGCAGGCGGCGCGGGTGCGTATGTCGCACACCGAGTATATCGCCTGTCCGAGTTGCGGGCGCACGCTCTACGACATCGAGGCGACGCTGGCGCAAATCAAGGCTCGCACGCCGCACTTACGGGGGCTGAAAATCGGTGTTATGGGTTGCATAGTGACCGGGCCGGGCGAGATGGCAGATGCCGACTACGGCTATGTCGGCGCGGCGGCAGGGCATATCACGCTCTACCGCGGCAAGGAGGTCATCGCCCGCAACATTCCGCAGGAGCAGGCTCTCGACCGCCTCATCGAGCAAATCAAGGCGGACGGGAAGTGGGAAGAGGCTTAACGGGTATGACGGGGAGCGTATCACGTGCGACTTTTTTCTGGGAGAACTAGGAGGACTAGGAGTTCTAGGAAGCAGGAAAGTTTTTTAAGTAATTAGTAAACAACAAAATAAACTAAAATAATAGAAATAATAACAAGAAACAACAAACGCCCTTGCTATCCTAGTTCTCCTAGAACTCCTAGAACTCCTAGAAACAGTGGCACGTGAAAAGAAACCCATTATACGCAATACCACACAGCGGTAGATTGCCACGTCGCTTTGCTCCTCGCAATAACTTGTTTTGTTTGATTTGCGATGGCTGTGCGCCATCGCAAAGATAGGAGTGCCGAGAGAACCGGGAACAACAAACAAAGACAGCAATAAACAGGAAACAAGAAATAGGGAACAAAAACAAAAAACAACAAATGCCCTTGCTACCCTAGTTCTCCTAGAACTCCCAGAACTCCTAGATAAGAGCCGCACGTGAGGAGTTACCCGTTATACAGAAAACCACCACTAAAAAAATGACAATTTTTCCGACAGCCTATTGGGGCGATATAGAGTATTTTGCACGGTTGGTGCAGCAGCGGGGCGAGTGCGTAATCGACCTGCACGAACACTACATAAAACGTTCGTTGCGCAACCGCACCTCGATTATGACGGCGGGCGGTGTGATGCCGCTATCGGTGTGTCTGTCGCACGCCGACCGTCCGCGCACGCCCGTATGCGATGTGCGCATCGACTACTCGAAGCGTTGGCAGCATCAGCACTGGGTTGCCATCTGCTCCGCCTATCGTTCGTCGCCCTACTTCGATATGGTCGCCGACCGCATAGCCCGTTTCTACGAGCGCGAGTGGCGATTTTTGGCGGATTACAACACAGAGATTTTGGGCGAGGTACTCTCGCTCTGCGGCTTGGAGAAGGCTATGCCGCGCCTGTCGGAGGCGTATGTCGAGGCGCACGAAGGCGACACCGACCTGCGCCCGAAGCAACGGGGAACATCGTTCGACGCTCCCCGCTATTTTCAACTTTTTTCCGACAGATTGCCCTTTGCCGAGAATCTGTCGATTCTCGACCTGCTGATGTGCGAAGGGACGGCTACTGCCGACGTTTTAGGTAGTTGCCGATTGTGAGTTCCATCGAGTCGGCACAGTTGCCTGCCGTCGCGCGAATCGTATTGCGCCCGCACAGGTCGAGCGTGTCGGTGCGGAAGATGCCCTGCCCGACGGCACGGACGCGCACGCTGTCGCCATTGACCGTGAGCCGAGGTTGCTCGCCCGACGAATAGACGGTCAGGCACTGACGGCGCGACAGGCGCACATCGCGCCCCTTGCCGACGATGTGGAGGGTCGGCGTGCGGGTATTCCAGCGCGTGCGGTAGAGGTAGAAGACCTCCTTGCGCGTGGAGTGGTCGAACGCGACCAAGCCCGAGTTGCATACGCCCGTGCGGTAGCGCGCCGAGCCGAAATCAAACATCGTGTTGAGCCACACACCCCAGAACAGATTCTCGTCGATACGCGCGGCGTAGCCCTCGTGGAACTGCGTCTGCCAACTCTCGGGTATGCGGTGGCTGCTGATGCCGCGCTTGAACGAGGTCGAAGCGGTGCGCCCGTGGGTGCCGCTTGCGCCGTAGCACACAGCCTGCGAGAGGTGCGACCAGTTGGCGGAGAGTGCATTCTGCCAGACGGTCAAATCCTCGACCGAGCCTTTGTCCCAGCCTACGCTCTGTTGCCAAACGATGAGGTCTGTTATGAAATTGATGTCGCCGTCCTGATTGCTGCACGCCACGGTCGGGCGCGAAGGGTCGAGTTTCTTTGCCAGTGCGTTCATCTCGCGCACATAGTCGATTTGCTCCGCGCTGCGCCCGCGCAGGAGCGAGAAGATGCCCCACATAGCCACGCTCGGGTGGTTGTAGTTCTGCACGATGACCTCGCGCAGTTGCTGCCGTCCGTTATCCTTATAGCGCGGCATATCGAAATACGCCACATCGCTCAAAAACGGTGCCTGCGTGAGCGGCACATCAATCCACACCACCACGCCGCGGCGGTCGCACTCGTCGTAGAGGTGGCGGGCATGGGGTGCGGTCATCGAGCGCAGGGCGTTGGCACCCATCTCGTTGATGAGGCGCAGGTCGGCATCGTAGTTCTTGTCCGAGAGCGCGCTGCCGACGGGT
>JBNMLI010000036.1:0-9250 GCA_050874765.1 Alistipes sp. | reverse complement strand
GCGTTTTTCTCTTTTTTCAGTTGCGCAATGCACTCGGTAAGTTTTTCCACTTTTATTATTATTCTTTTTTAATTTTAATTAAATATAAATTTATAAAACATAAATAATAAACGCTGTTGAAACTGTCGGTAAGTTTTCGCTGTGAATTTTTTACACAGCCGTTGTCGATTACCTGCTCGCGTAAAGGTGCTGTGAACGAACAGACTTTGTGCGGTTATCAACATTTGTTTATAGAGTTGTTACACGTTTCGACACTCACTGTTGTGAACATTTGCCCGTCGCAAAGATACAACAACCTCCGCAATAACTTTTCAAAAGTCGTAGGTTTTCGCCGTCGAGCCGTTTTATCGACACCGCCGTTAGGAGTTTTCAACACCGATTTCACAGGTTATCAACACTGTTTTCACAATCGTTGTCGATTACTGCGCACGCAGTGCAACGACCACTTTTTCAGCCACTTGGCGGTAGTACTGCTCGACATCGGGGTCGGTGGCGACTGCCGGCGTACCCTCGTCGCTGCCCTCCATGATGGACTGCACGATAGGGATTTCGCCCAGCACCTCCACGCCCGCCTCGGCGGCGTAGCGTGCCGCACCGCCCTTGCCGAAGATGTAGTAGCGGTTGTCGGGCAACTCCTTCGGTGTGAACCACGCCATATTCTCGACAATGCCCAATATGGGTATGTTCACATTCGGATTGCGGAACATCTCCACTCCGCGCACCACGTCCGCCACGGCGACCTGCTGCGGGGTCGATACAATCACCGCGCCGTCGATATGCAGTTCGTTGATAATCGACAGGTGTATGTCGCCCGTTCCCGGTGGAAGGTCGATGAGCAGATAGTCCAATTTGCCCCACTGCGTCTGGTGGACGAGTTGGCGCAACGCGCTGTTAGCCATCGTTCCGCGCCACAGCAGTGCGTCGGTCGGGCGTATGAACATAGCTATCGAAATCAGCTTTATGCCGCGGCTCTCTGCCGGCACGATATACTCCTGACCCTCCTCCTGCACGGCATCGGGCAGGTAACCCTCCACGCCGAACATCTTTGCCTGCGACGGGCCGTAGATGTCGGCATCGAGTACGCCGACGCTGTAACCCAGATTGTGCAGCGCGAGCGCGAGGTTTGCCGTTACGGTCGATTTGCCCACTCCGCCCTTGCCCGAGGCTACGGCGATGACCTTGCCGATTTTGGCTGTGGTGGTGTGCGCATGGAGCGCATCGACAGCCTCCTGCCCCTTGCTGCTGGCAGGGGCTTCGCCCTCCTTGATGAAGACGGTGATTGCGCTCGCGGGGAAGGCTTCTGCGAGTGCCTGCTCGGCACGAGCCTTGATTTTCAGTGCAAACGGGTCGCGTCGCTTGGCAAAGTGCAGTGCCACGGTGATGTTGCCGCCCTCGCTGCCGATGCTTTCGACCACTCCCGACGCCACGATGTCGGCACCCGTTTCGGGGTGGACGATGGTGGAAAGAATCTCTTTTATCTTGTCGTTCATTGCCTTACGTTTACAAATTTACGTTTACGGGGCAGTATGCCTGCACGCCTTGGCGGTTGAGCAGTGATTTGAGCGACGAGAACTCCTGCCATGCGGCAAAGTCGCTCTTGCCCATAATCGCGGCACGCACGCCTCCGCCCAGCGACTGCATGAAGGCGGCGAGCGGTGTCATCTCCTCCAACACCTCCTCGACGGCGAAATTGTCGGCGATGCCCGCCTTGTCGGCAGCGATGGCGATGGCATCTTTCAGACCGCCGTTGATGTCAGCCAAACCGATTTCCAATGCGCGCTCGCCACTCCACACGCGACCTTCGGCGATGTCGAGCACGCGCTCCAACGGCAGATTACGCCCTGCGGCGACCTTCTCGGTGAAGGTCTTATAGACCTTATCGACCGAGCGAATGAGTGCCGCATGCTCGGCAGGGGTGCTTTGGCGCACGGCAAGCATACCGAAGAGCGACTGCCCGAAGTCGGACGAGCGGTTGGTCTTCACGCCGTCGAAGGTTACGCCGACCTTGTTGCGCAGCATATCGCCACCCTCGATGAACAGCCCGAAGACGCCGATGGAACCCGTGAGCGTCAGTCGGTCGGCAACGATGGCATCGGCACCGCTCGAAATGTAGTAACCGCCGCTGGCTGCGTAGGCTCCCATCGACACGATGACGGGCTTCTGCGCTTTGAGCAGTTCGACCTCGCGCCAAATCTCGTCGCTTGCCAGCGCGCTGCCACCCGGCGAATTGACGCGCAGCACCACAGCCTTGATGCTGTCGTCCTTGCGTGCTTGGGCAAGCAGGGCGGTGAGGCGTGCAGGGTATATGTTGTCGCCCTCGCCGTCGCCGTCGAGAATCTGACCGTCGGCATAGACGATGCCGACCTTCGGCGACGCAAAGTCGATGCTCCGCACGTTGGCTGCGCAGTAGTCGCCCAGCGATACCATATTATATTCGTCGTCGGCATTCTTCGCCACGCCCAATTCGGCAAACACGTCGTCCATTTGGTCGGCATAGAGCAGACCATCGACGAAATGGTGCTTCACGGCATCTTCGGGGAAGAGTACCTCCAAGTTGTCCGCCAAGCGGTTGAGTTCGGCAACCTCGATGCCGCGAGCCTCGCCGACGGTCGTCGTGATGACCTTCCACATATCATCGACCATCGCCTGCGTCTGCATGCGGTTGGCATCGGACATTTTGTTGAGGAAGTAAGGCTCGACCGCGCTCTTGTACTTGCAGACGCTCGGGCGGAAGACCTCGGCACGCAGTCCGAGTCGGTCCATGGCGTTCTTGTAGAACATCACCGTCGCCGACATACCGACCCACGACATACCGCCCTCGGGCTGCATGTATATTTTGTCAGCCGCCGAGGCGAGGTAGTAGCCCACCTGCGAGTAGTTGTCGTTGTAGGCGACCACGAACTTTCCGCTCTGCTTGAACTCCTCAATGGCGCCCCGCAACTCCTCCATGCCGGCACCCGAGATGCCGCCGTTGCCCGTGAAGTTGATGTAGATACCCTTGATGCGCTCGTCCACGGCAGCTTTGTCTATGGCGCACAGCACATCGTAGAGCGTGAAACTGCGCATCGTCTGCATACTCATCAGATTAACCCCGCTGAGCGGATTGGTCGATGGCGCGTCGGTGATATTATCCTCCATATCGATTTTCAGAATCGACTCATTGCCGACAACGGGCTGTTCGGAGCCTAACGCTCCTACAAATCCGCAAAAAATGCAGAACCACATCATCGAGGAGAGTATTCCCCCGACCACAACTGCCAACAAGGCAGCCAAAAAGATTTTCAGAAATTTCATAATGCTATGGTTGTTTATGTTATTGCGTTTGTTTGTTGCGTATAACGGGTAACCCTTCAAGTGCGGCTATTATCTAGGAGAACTATGAGTTCTATGAGTTCTACGAGTTCTAGGATAGCAGGAAAGTTTTTTTCTTTTTCGTTTGTTGCCTTTGCCTTTGCCTTTGCTTGTTTCCTAGTTCTAGGATAGCACGTGTGTGTTATTGTTATTTTCCTAGTCCTCCTAGTTCTCCTATAACTCCTAAAAAACTACCCACTATCCACTAATCACTATTCACTAACAAAGGTAGATTGCCACGTCGCTCACGCTCCTCGCAATGACTTTGTGTTTTATGCGCGGGGCTTTGCAGCCTCGCGCAAGCCACTACTCACTTGCAAACCTTCCTGCCTCCCAGAACTCATAGTTCTCCTAGAACTCCTAAAAACAACAGGAACGTGAGGAGAAAACCGTCATACCCACTACTCACCTTTTCCCCATGCAAAGTTATGAAATTTATTATATATAGAGTACGCGCGCGAGGCAAAAAGATGCGCCGCGGAGCCGTACTATGCGTGCGTTACGCCGACTATGCGTTGCGCAGGCGGTCGAGCAGTGCCGCTTTCAGGTCGTCGTCGGGCGCGAGCGCGAGCTTCTTGCGGATATGCGACCGCTGGCTGTTGATGTTGCTCGCACTCTTGCCCAGCAGTGTGCAGATGTCGCTCTGACGCTTGTCCTGCAAAATCATCGTGCAAATCTCTATCTCGGACGAGGTGAGCATCGGCAACGCCCGTTGCAGACGGCTGTCGGTTATCTCTTTCTGCTTTTGGTATGCCACTACGGCGTTGATTATGTTGTACTTGGCTCTCTCGCCAACCATATCGAGCAGTTTGCCCGTGTCGTCGTTGCCGTCGCGGTTGCGTGAGAGTGCGACGAACGCCTTGATTTGCTCTTGGTTCATACTCAACACCCACTGTATATCCTCCTCGGTGCGGTGGAGGCTCTTGTTCTCGGTTTCAAGACCCTCGGTACACTCGTAGATGCGGTTGCTCGACAGGCAAATGACGCAAAAGACGAAGAAAAATACGGGGCAGAACTCCTGCATAAAGATGTTGTCCATCACCACCATGCTGTAAACGTAGGCACTCAATGCCAACAGGCTCAACAGGTAGGGCAGATAGCGCAAATATGCCGTCGCGGCGAGCAACACGACAACTACCGCCAGAAAAAGATTCTCCATAACGAGCGCACTCGTGTAGGGGGTATTTATCGTTGCACAACAAACAATCTCTGCCGAAATCTCGATTTGTATCAATACGGCGAGCGTGTTAATCGTGAAATCCAACGACAATCGGCGCAGGAAATAGAGAGTAATCATCGCCGCTCCGACGACCCACAGAGCCACATTGCTCCACAGCAGGAAGGGGTTGTCGCCTGCGCTGGTCATAATGATAATCGGTATTACGCCTTCGAGAATGGCGGTTGCGTAGAGCAGTACGACGAGTCGTTGGCGACGCATAGGCGACGATTCGCGACTTTGCAGAAATTGCTCTATCTTTTTCCGCGGGGAACGAAAAATGCAAAATTTGTTACATATATTCATTTTTCAATGTTTTTCAAGGTACAAATATAACGTAAATTTTAGAATATCAATGTAATTCAATGTATTTATTGTTTGGAGATAAGAAATCGACCCTTTACCTTTGCACAGAAATCGAACGGAACGAGTTATCTCGGTTTAGTTCGATATAAATTCCCACTCGCAATATAGTTTTCACTAAATCAGTCGGTACGCCGACAGAAAAATCGATGAGCAGACGTGCTTGTCGGTTTTTTTTGTTGCGGGAGGTAATGCGTATAACGGGTTTCTTTTCACGTGCTTGGCGATTGATTTGTGTTGGGGGCTTCGGTCTTTGTCGTTCTCTTTGGCTGTTTTCGCTTGTCTTGCTCGTTATATAGCCACCGCTATATGCCTCGCTCGACAAACGAAAACCTCTCAAACATCTCCGCCAAATCCTCTCGCTCCCAACACAAAATCACTCGCCTATTTCTAGGAGAACTAGGAGTTCTATGAGTCCTAGGATAGCAGGAGAGGTGTTTGCTTCTGCCTGTGCAGATTTTCCTAGTTCTCCTATATCTCCTAGAACTCCTAAAAAACTATCCACTAATCACTAACCACTACTCACTACTCACACTATCCGCAAAAATGGTTACAAAATAGCCGATTTGTGCAATGCGGAGTGCGGAAAATCGTATTACTTTTGCAGTTGTGAAAATGGGCGTATGCCCGACATAAAGAGTTAAAAAGTAAACGATTATGGGAAAGAAGGTTGTGATTTTTTCGTCGAGTCCGCGCAAGGGCGGCAACTCCGACCGCTTGTGCGACGAATTTATGCGCGGTGCGCAGGAGGCAGGCAACGAGGTCTGCAAGGTGCGTCTGGCGGAGAAGCACATCAACTACTGCACGGGGTGCAGTGTGTGCAGTATGTACGGCAAGCCGTGTCCGCAGAAGGACGATGCGGCGGAGCTGGTGCAGCAGATGATTGATGCCGATGTGATAGTGATGGCGACGCCCGTCTATTTCTACACGATGAGTGCGCAGATGAAGACGCTAATCGACAGAACGTGTGCGCGTTATCTCGAAATCAAGGACAAGGAGTTCTACTTCATCATTGCGGCCGCCGAGGAGGACAAGGCGGCGATGGAACGCACTATCGACGGTTTCCGCGGATTTTTGGACTGCTTGGAGGGCGCGAAGGAGTGCGGTGTCGTCTATGGCGTAGGCGCGTAGAAGATCGGCGAAATCGAGAATACGCCTGCCCCGCACGAGGCTTACGAGATGGGAAAAAGTTTGTGAGTGGATAGTGATTAGTGGTTAGTGAAGAGTGATTAGTGGATAGTTTTACACTATAAGCTAAACAGATAAAACTTACTAATCACTATCCACTGACCACTAATCACTCACAAATGTAGATGGCAGTCAATCTTCGCATAGACCCTAATCGGGTATCAGCACCCTTGTTGGTTGCTCGATTGTGCCATGACTCTTTTTATATGATTTGCGGCGGCTATACGCCACCGCAAAATACTAATCACTAGCCACTACTCACTACTCACTAACCACTACTCACTAACCACTAACCACTAACCACTATCCACTATCCACTAATCACTAACAGCGGTAGATGCCAACTCATTTGCTGGCGCAAATGTGGCATGACTCTTTTTTGATTTTACCGGCAACTGCTCACTATCCACTAACCACTAATCACTAAAAGAATTACAGCCACTTTTTGTAGCGGAAGTAGCCGATGGTGAAGCCCGAGGCGAGGAGCATCAGGGCGATGGCGAACAGGTAGCCGAGCGGCAGTGTCCAGCCGTTGGAGAGCGTCAGCGACCACTCCAATTCGGGCATAAAGCGGAAGTTCATACCGTAGATACTTGCGATGAGCGTGGCAGGCATGAAGATGACCGATGCCACGGAGAAAATTTTGACGATTTCGTTCTGCTCGATGTTAATCAGACCCAGTGCCGCGTCCTGAATATAGTCCAGACGCTGGAACGAGAAGTCGGTGTGGGAGATGAGCGAGTTCACGTCCTTAATCATCAGTTGCAGACGCGGATAGATATCGTTCGGGAATCGCTCGCTGCGCAGTATGCCCGACAGCACGCGCTGGCGGTCGAAGATGTTCTCGCGCAGGGTCATCGTGCGCTCCTGCAACATATTGATGCGGTGAATCACCGCCTTGTCGATGGTGTCCTCGCTGTTGATGTCCTTGCTCAATGCCGACACCTGACGGCCGACCAACTCGACAAGGTCGGCATCGAAGTCGATGCGCACCTCCAACAGCGAAATCAAGATGTGGTAGCCCGTCGAGAAGGAGCGGTAGTTCATCTGCAAACGCTTCTCCGCCTCGCGGAACGTGCGCATATCTGCCTGACGCACAGACACAAGCACACCCTCGTTCGAGAGCGTGAACGACACCGGCTCGACCTCGAACGAATCGGTGCCGATAGGTACGAAGAAGTTGCAGTTGGAGATGATGGCGTTCTCGGTTTCGGAGTATTTAGAGGTAGATTCAATCTCCTCGACCTGCTGCTTGGTTTGCAGGCTTATCTCCATAAAGTTCTCGACCGACTTCTGCTCCTTTATGGTCGGTTGCACCATATCTATCCACAGAATGTCGTCGTATCCCAAATCGTCGAACAGGTCGGTGTCGGCGTTGCGGATTATTTTGTTGTATTGTTTAAGATAGATTGTTATCACTTTTCTCCCCTCCCTTGTTTATTAGGTAAGACAACCGTCGGCTGTGCGCTCTGCGGCGGCACGGCAGATTGCGGGTACATCGCTCGCCACACGGGCGGGCGACAACTCACCTTCAACCGGGATTGACCTTGGGCGCGACCTTCAAGCCGCACTCCCAAAGTTGTTGGAGAGCAGTGTGTTTCTCTATGTCGAACAGAAAATCGATTTCGCTGATGAGGTGGTTGTAGGCATCGTCCATCGTGGCGTAGTCGCTCGCGGCAACGGCCTCGAAGGTATGCTCGATGCCGAACGTCAGGGCGCGTTGCAGTGCGTCGTGAACCTCGTAGGAGATGCCCTTGCGCCCTACCCACACATCGAACGCCAGCGGTTGGCGCGTGGTGTCGAACCACTCCTTGGCGATGTCGTAGCAGAAGGTGAAGCGCGCAGCGTACTCGTATGCCGCGTTACCCGTGAGCAGCAGCGCATCGCCCTCGTCGAGCGTGGCGGGCAGTTCGGGCGCAGCGGCGAAGTAGTCGGGCGCGATGTGCCAGCGGTTCTGCGAGAGCCACGCGGCGAGCATCAATGCCGACCCGGCATCGGAGCCGACGAATATGCGACGGACTTTGGTGATGGGTGTGTTGCCGACCACCACTGCCGAGCGGGCAGCACCCGTGGCACCTATGCAGTAGTCGGTGATGATTTCGCTCGTGTGCAACGACGGTACGAGCGTGGCGGGCAGCAGCGCGATGTCGGCTTTGCCCTCACGAAATGCCTCCGTGCAAGCGTCGTAAGATGGGAACAGTAAGAGATTGGCACACAGACTATCTGCGTGCTTGATGCCATAGACGAATGGCACCGTATCGAGTTGCGATACGACCGCTATTTTCGGGTAAATGACCATCGTCCATACTGTTATCGTTTTGGTTCGACTTCGTTTGCGTCGCTCTCGCCTATCCCCGTCGGTGCTTTATGCCCCACCATAGCGGGTTGCGCATAGGACGCTTTGCAATGCAAAGGTAACAAAGTTTCGCATACGAAGTGCTGCGGGGTGGTAAAAAGTTTGGAAAAAATTGCAGATTTTTTGCGTGGGGCAACCGATTTGTGCTGAAAAAGTTAGGCGCGACGACGCAATTTTTCCGAAAAATTTTGGGCGAAAACTCTTGACAAGGGGGTATTGCCGAACGTATATTTGCACTGTCGTTCGACGAAGGACGACACGGTTTTCAACAGCAAAATGTCTATTGTTGAAAACGTTATCGACAATCATAACCAATTTTTAATCAACCGACTACGAACGACTATCGACATCGTTTGCACACTTTATCGACATTTTTGCAAGCCTGCCGACCCATACGAACCTAACCTTTTTCGAACCTATGAATATCACCTACCTCACCACTGCCGTGCAGCGCGCTGCACAAAAACTCGGCTACCGCTTTATGGCTGGCGAACGCGATTATCTGCCGGCGCGTGTCGCCACGTTGCCTGCCGCCTACCTGCTGCCGCCAGAATTCCGCTCTATGGAGGGGCGCAAAGGTGGCAAAATCACCTACCGACTGACGCTTTGCCTGATGGCGAAGGGGTGGAACACCCCACCCGAGGAGCGCGTGTAAAAATTTAAGTAATATATTGCATTATTATATTGTATATTACAATAAAATATACATATTAATAATTATGAACATTACTATGCGTGAAATTAATAAGTATACGCACATATGGTGTGTATTGATG
>JBNMLI010000035.1:0-9398 GCA_050874765.1 Alistipes sp. | reverse complement strand
CGCATCTTCGGTCCGACCAAGGACTATGAGTGCCACTGCGGAAAGTACAAGCGCATCCGTTACAAAGGCATCGTCTGCGACCGTTGCGGTGTGGAGGTTACCGAGAAGAAGGTGCGCCGCGAGCGTATGGGACATATCTCGTTGGTCGTTCCTGTGGTACACATTTGGTATTTCAAGTCGCTTCCGTCGAAAATCGGTTACCTGCTCGGTATTCCGTCGAAGAAACTCGAAGCGATAATATACTACGAGCGTTACGTCGTTATCAACGCAGGTGCTGCCGCAGAGCAGGGTATCGCCAAACTCCAAACTCTTGCCGAGAAGGAGTATTTGGACGTACTCGATGCACTTCCGAAGGGTAACCAATCGCTCCCTAACGACGACCCGAACAAGTTCGTCGCAATGATGGGTGCCGAGGCTATCAAGGTGCTGTTGCAGGAGGTGGACCTCGACAAGATGTCCTACGACCTGCGCGACCGCGCCTCGAAGGAGACCTCGCAGCAGCGCAAGAGCGAGATTCTCAAACAGCTGAACGTTATCGAGTCGTTCCGCGCATCGGAGGGCAAGAACAAGCCCGAGTGGATGGTGCTCGATGTCATTCCGGTCATTCCGCCGGAGTTGCGTCCGCTCGTTCCGCTGGACGGCGGTCGTTTCGCGACATCGGATTTGAACGACCTCTATCGTCGCGTCATCATTCGTAACAACCGACTCAAACGCCTCATCGAGATTAAGGCTCCGGAGGTGATTCTCCGCAACGAGAAACGTATGTTGCAGGAGGCTGTCGATTCGTTGTTCGACAACTCGCGTAAGAGCAACGCCGTAAAGAACGAGAGCAACCGTCCGCTCAAATCCCTCTCCGATTCGTTGAAGGGTAAGCAGGGCCGCTTCCGTCAGAACCTGCTCGGTAAGCGTGTCGATTATTCGGCGCGTTCGGTCATCGTCGTAGGTCCGGAGTTGCGTATGCACGAGATGGGTATTCCGAAGGATATGGCGGCGGAGCTCTACAAGCCGTTCATTATCCGCAAACTCATCGAGCGCGGTATCGTCACGACCGTCAAGTCGGCAAAGAAGATTATCGACCGCAAGGACCCTGTCATCTGGGGTATCTTGGAAAATGTCATAAAGGGACACCCTGTGTTGATGAACCGTGCCCCGACGTTGCACCGTCTGGGTATTCAGGCATTCCAGCCTAAACTGATTGAGGGAAAGGCAATGCAGTTGCACCCACTCGCATGTACGGCGTTCAACGCCGACTTTGATGGCGACCAGATGGCGGTTCACTTGCCACTCGGCAATGCCGCTATTTTGGAGGCGCAGTTGCTTATGCTCGGTTCGCACAACGTCCTCAATCCTGCCAACGGTGCGCCTATTACCGTGCCTTCGCAGGATATGGTCCTCGGTCTGTACTACATCACCAAGCCTCGTGCCGGCGTTAAGGGCGAAGGTCTGGTATTCTACGGTCCCGAGGAGGCGATTATCGCCTACAACGAGGGTCGTGCCGACATTCACGCACAGGTTAAGTGCAAGGTGCGCGATTTGGACGAAAACGGTAAACCGATTGAGGTGCTGAAAGATACCACCATCGGTCGTATCATCGTCAATCAGGTCGTTCCGGAGGAGGTCGGCTACATCAACGTGCTGCTGACCAAGAAATCGTTGCGCGACATTATTGCTGACGTGATGAAGAAGGCAGGTGCCGACAAGGTGGCAGACTTCTTGGACGATATCAAGAACCTCGGTTACCGTATGGCATTCCGCGGTGGTCTGTCGTTCAACCTCGATGCCGTGGTTATTCCGGAGTCGAAGCAGAAACTCGTGAACGAGGGCTACGAAAAGGCAGACGCCATTATCGAGGACTATAACATGGGTTTGATTACCAACAACGAGCGATACAACCAGATTATCGACGTTTGGACGAACGTAAACAACAAACTCACCAAAGAGGTGGTCGATACGCTGACCAAAGACCAAGACGGATTCAACCCTGTATATATGATGTTGGATTCTGGTGCGCGTGGTTCGCGAGAGCAGATTCGTCAGCTCTCGGGTATGCGTGGTCTGATGGCGAAGCCGCAGAAGTCGGGTGTCGAAGGTGGTCAGCAGGTCATCGAGAACCCGATTCTCTCCAACTTCAAGGAGGGTCTTTCGGTGTTGGAGTACTTCATTTCTACCCACGGTGCTCGTAAGGGTTTGGCGGATACCGCGTTGAAGACTGCCGATGCAGGTTACCTGACGCGTCGTCTGGTCGATGTGGCACAAGATGTCATCATCACCGAGGAGGATTGCGGCACACTGCGTGGTCTGACCGCTACCGCCATCAAGCGTAACGACGATGTCGTGCAGACGCTCTACGACCGCATTCTCGGCCGTACCGCGCTGAACGATGTAATCCACCCGCTCACGGGCGAGGTGCTTTGCAAAGCAGGCGAGGAGATTACGGAGGATATTGCCGCCGCAATCGAGAAGTCGCCTATCGAGTCCGTCGATATTCGTTCGGTGCTTACCTGCGTTTCGCGCCACGGTGTCTGCGCCAAGTGCTACGGCCGTAACCTTGCCACTGCCCGTATGGTGCAGAAGGGCGAAGTTGTCGGTGTCATCGCAGCACAGTCTATCGGTGAGCCGGGTACACAGCTGACTCTGCGTACATTCCACGTCGGTGGTGTTGCGGGTGGCTCGGCTGTCGAAACCAACGTTGTTTCCAAGTACGAAGGTCGCCTCGAAATCGAGGAGTTGCGTACCGTCAAGGGTAAGAACTCGCAGGGCGAGCCAATCAATATCGTCATTTCGCGTCAGTCGGAGTTCCGTATCGTGGACCCGAAGACCGAGATTGTTCTCTACACCCACGCACTGCCATACGGTGCAACCATCTTTATGGAGGACGGTGCCGAGGTCAAGAAGGGCGATATGATTTGCGAATGGGACCCATACAATGCAGTCGTTATCTCCGAATTCGAGGGTAAGGCAGTCTATGACAGCGTCATTGAGGGCGTTACCTACCGCGAGGAGCGCGATGAGCAGACTGGTATGTCCGAGCGTGTGATTATCGAGTCGAAAGACCGTAGCAAGAACCCTGTCATCAAGATTGTCAATAAGGCAGGCGAGGAGGTCAAGGCATACAACCTTCCTGTTTCGGCTCACGTTGCCGTCAAGGACAATGCCAAGATTCACGTCGGCGATATCCTTATCAAGATTCCTCGTGCCGTTGGTAAGAGCGGCGGCGATATCACCGGTGGTCTGCCACGAGTTACCGAACTCTTCGAGGCTCGTAACCCGTCGAACCCGGCTATCGTTTCCGAAATCGACGGCGAGGTTTCGTTCGGCAAAATCAAGCGTGGTAACCGCGAAATCGTCATCACAGCCAAGGACGGCGAGATTAAACGCTACCTCGTGCCACTGTCGCGCCAGATTGTCGTTCAGGAGAACGACTACGTCAAGGCAGGTATGCCTCTGTCGGACGGTGCGATTACGCCGAGCGACATTCTGCGCATACTCGGTCCTACACGCGTTCAGGAGTATATCGTGAACGAGGTACAGGAGGTTTACCGTATGCAGGGTGTGAAGATTAACGATAAGCACTTCGAGGTTATCGTTCGTCAGATGATGAACAAGGTACAAATCGAGGACCCGGGAGATTCGCGCTTCTTCGAGGACCAGATTGTCGATAAGTGGGAGTTCATGGACGTGAACGACGAACTCTACGACAAGGTTGTCGTTACTGCTGCGGGCGATTCCACATCGGTACATCCGGGACAGATTATCTCGGTGCGCAAGTTGCGCGACGAGAACTCGGCACTCAAACGCCGCGATTTGAAACTCGTCGAGGTGCGTCCGATTGTTCCGGCTACATCGAACCAGATTTTGCAGGGTATTACCCGTGCCGCATTGCAGACGCCAAGCTTCATCTCGGCAGCTTCCTTCCAAGAGACTACCAAGGTGCTGAACGAGGCAGCAATTCAGGCAAAGGTGGACCCATTGGAGAACCTGAAAGAGAACGTCATCTGCGGTCATCTGATTCCGGGCGGTACAGGTCTGCGCGACTACGACGACTTGGTCGTTGGTCTGAAATCGGATGTCGAATTCCTCACGGCAAACAAATAGTTTTCCAAAATAGTTGTTTTTTCGGGCGGATACCATTGCGGTGTCCGCCCGTTTTTTCTGTGTTTGGGTGGGCGGCATGACAAATCTTTGATTTCTTTGTTTCTTGCGAAGTCCTATGAACACTATTCGCTGAATACTACACAAAGGTAGATTGCCACGGCGCGGTGCGCGCCTCGCAATGACTTTTTGTTTGATTTTAGGTGGCTGTAAGCCACCTAAAAATATAAAAATAGTCATGCCACACTCGTTGCAAACGAGTGAGATGGCATCTACCTATGTTAGTGATTAGTGATTAGTGGTTAGTGATTAGCCCCTAGCGGTTAGTAAATAAATTAGTCATAAATCCTAGTTCTCCTAGTTCTCCTATAACCCCCCCCTTATACACAAAAAAAACACCGTCCGCACTCGGTAAAAAGTGCGGACGGTGAATCCTTGCATGAGTGGCGGAGGCCCGCCACCGCATCAACAGCAACTACTCAAATTTGATAGTCGTGCCGATTTCGTATGCAATGTTGCCGATGTTAGCTGCTTCGAGCGATGTAGCCAACTTCGTAGCGTCCTGAATAGTCGCCTCGGTAACAGCCTCGCCGTTGAGCGTGGTGCCGTTCTTGACTACGATTGGAGCCTCGGCAGTACCCATCGTTACAGGCTTTGTAGCACCCTGCTGACCACCAAGAACGATGGCAATGTTTGCGTTTGCCGAAACGATGTCGCACTTGACGATACCGCCCGTGTGCGATTGCGTGGTTGCACCAACAACACCGATATAACCCGATGCCGAAACAAATTCGTTGGTCGAGTTGTTGGTAACCTTACCGTAGTTCTCGCAATTTACGGAGCTGCCGCCACCGAAACCTGCAACACCTGCAACACCTGCCTTATTGCCCGTAGCAGCAGCTGCTGCGCCGTTCAATTCGAGGTCGCCATAGTTTACGCAGTTGGTGTACGTTCCGCGCAGACACGCAGCAATACCGCCGACCCATACTTTCTTGTGCCAGTTCGATACGACCTTACCATAGTTTACGCAATCGGTTGCCGTGCTGCCCGTATAGGCTTGGTAGGAACCGATTACACCGCCTGCATAAGAGTAGGAGTTGGTTGCCTCCTCGCCTGCATTGAGCGTGATGGTGCCCTTGTTGGAGCAGTTCTCCAATTTGTCTCCACCGATGTATTGGAAACCTTCGACACCCGCAATGTAAATCTGCGTACCTGCCGATGCGGTAATGTTGCCCTCGTTGTGGCAGTTGATGACATCGCCAGTTGCGTATGCTACTACACCTGCGCAACCGCAGACGCACGAACCGTTAGGGTTTACCATGGTTACATCGCCATAGTTGTAGCTGTTTTTCAGCGTTCTCTTTGCACCGCTTGCAACAGAACCCGTGCAACCTACAACACCTGCAACGATAGGCCACTGTGCACCGCCGACGCCACCGCTGGTCGCCTTGGAAGCCTTCTGGAACTTGTTGCCGCTTGCGAGGATATTACCATAGTTCACGAGGTTGTCGCCATCGCCGTTCATGTAGCCTGCGATACCTGCAACAGCAGGACGAGTTACGTTCCCGTTTGTCGTGAAGGCAACGTCGCCACGGTTGGTGGAGTTGCTGATGCCTGCTGCCGAGTAACCTACGATACCGCCGACATTAGGATATGCACCATCGCTACCGTTAGGAAACTCGTAGCGTACTTTGCCTCCGTTCATACAGTTATTGACCTGACCCTTGGAGTTGCAAGCGCCTGCCAAACCACCAAGGTAAATGTTCTTGCCCGGCGTGCCGTTTACGATAACGGTGATATCGCCTATGTTCATGCAGTTGGTGAGGCAATCGACACCATCGACACCCGAAGTGTTGCCGACGATACCGCCGAAGTAGTGCGAACCTGCCGTCAAGTTGCCGAACGATATGGTTACATTACCCATATTGACGCAGTTGGTAACCAATGCCGTTGCGCCTGTCGAAAGACCAACAATCGGTGCTGCCTTATACTGTATGCCCCAATCCTCGGTTATGGTCAGTGTCATATCGGCCGCGTTGGAACAACCCGAAACGATGCCGGTGTTGGTGTTTACGATAAGACCCAATGCGCCTGCATTAGTAATTTTAGGCAAGTTAAATTTGCAAGTATTGTCGATGAAGACATTTTTGATTGTACCCGAGTTCTCGTTGAACAGACCTTTGTCGGTAATCCAGTTGAGGAGCCTGTGATTCTGTCCGTCGAATACGCCGTCGAACGAGTTGGCAGGGGTGATGGTTACACCTTTGAGGTCGATGTCGGCACCGAGCTCAACAACGCCATTGACATTCTTCCAAGCCGAGTAGTCGCCTGCGCTCACTGCATCGAGGAATGCCTGCAACTGCGTAGCGTTGGTGATTTGGGTCTTCTGCTTGTTAGGGAAGAACTCTATTTCAGGCATCACCAATACCTTGCCTGCGTTGATTGTGCAACCCGTAGCAGCGTATGCCGTCTTGGTCATATATGCGCCGTCGGTGGCAACCACCTCAACGGTGAAGCCTTTGGCGTAGGTACCCGGGGCAACCGTAGCAATTACGACAGCTTGGTCCTCAACATACGGAATATAAGGGTCGCCGGAAATATTTACATAATCCATACTGTAATAAGGACGGATAGCCTCACCTGTTTCGTAATTAACCTCGAATACACCGGTCATCGGCTCCAAGTTGTTGGAACGAACGATAACACTCTTGATGTCCTTCTCGTCGCCTTTCTTAATCGGAATTTTGATGAAACCTGTAACGTTCTTCATCGTTACCTTCTCGGTTTCGGAATAACCGACCATCACAGAAGCATCCGAGTCAAACGAATTTGCCTTGTAGTATTGTTCGTGATATGCAATATGTATATATCCCTCCTCGGTAAACGCATATGACGGATATGCCACTTTGTAAGGAGCCGTAACGCCCTCTACCTCGAATTGTGCGGCAGACTGACCGACAAATTCATCTGCAATCACTTTCGACCGTACGCCATTGACCGCGATTTGGTCGTTCGCGCTCCACAGTACGGGATATGTGTCGCCACTCTTGTCGCCGAGCGAAGTACGCGTAGCGTCAGCCTCGACACCGATAATAACGGTATTGCCCTTTACGGCAACATCTTGGGTTGCGTCCTTGCTGCAACCTACGGCCAGCATTGCCAATGCCAAACCGAAAATAATCGAACTCTTTTTCATCTTCTTTTTCTGTTTTTTCGGTTTAACATTTAATCGTCCCATTCGCCTTTATCCTCGCCGATTGGGTCGATTGTGAAACTTCCTGCAAAACCCGACTCACAGCGGATATACAGGTTTCGGAGCGTTGGAGCGGTGTAATCCCCCCCCCGCAACATTGTTTGTTTGTTCATAAGCATTTGTTTTAGTTAGATATTGGTTGTTTTTTTTATTTTAACATACTAAAATAGTGTATTTTTTTTGTTTGTGCAAATTTTTTCGTCGGTTTGACGCAAATTCGCTCTTCCCGACTATGGCAGATGCGTGTGTAGATGAGCATAAAAAAACTGCGAACCAGAATGGTTCGCAGTTCCCCACAAATTAACCCTTATCTCTTTTTTGACTTAAAGAGCATTTACATGTAACTGAATTGCGCCTTTGAGGTTAGCAGCCTTGTTCTTGTGGATAATGCTTTGCTTTGCAAGCTTGTCCAACATGGCGGTAACCTTCGGAAGCAGAGCCTCGGCAGCAGCCTTCTCTGTGGTTGCACGCAGAGCCTTCACGGCGTTGCGGGCAGTCTTGTGATAGAGGCGGTTGTGAGCACGCTTCGTAACAGTCTGGCGAATTCTCTTTTCAGATGACTTATGATTTGCCATAGTTTTTAATTATTTTTTTCGTTTTTAGTTTCCGTTTCATTTGCGGTTATGCACCGCGTTGCTTCAAAAATTTACGACCGTGGTCGCTTGCGGATAGGACTCTCGCCCCGCTCCTTGTTCTCTTCTCCCCGTCGAGTGGCTGGTTAATCAGACCAATTTACGTTACGCGACCCTGCCCTTTTTATGGTCGGTCGCCTGTTGCTTGCGCAGCCTGGTTGCCCCCCCCCGCTCGTCGTTGTAGCCCATAGCAGAATCGAACTGCTCTTTCAAGAATGAAAATCTTGCGTCCTAACCGATAGACGAATGGGCCTTACCGCTATCGCCGCAAAAGTTTGCGACATTTAGTGGTGCAAAGGTAGTAAAATAAAAATTACCGACAAGCGTTTTGTGCGAAAAATTGCAAAAAAGAGTGCAAAAACGCTATCGCATAAAGAGTTTCTCCAAAATCTGCTCTTCGCGCACCTGCTCGGCGGTGTATTTGCGCAACGCGCCGCCGTCGATTACGGCAAACGAGTCGCATACTGGTAACGCGGCGTCGATGTCGTGGGTCGAAAAGAGTATGCACTTGCCCTCGTTGTGCGCCAAACGACCGAGCAACCGACAGATGTCGAAGCGCGTCGGTATGTCGAGAAAGGCGGTCGGCTCGTCGAGAATGATGTTGGGCGTCTGCTGCGCGAGTGCACGGGCAATCATCACGCGCTGACACTCGCCGTCCGAGAGCGTGTCGATGCTGCGGTGCGCAAATGCCTGCATGCCGACAGCCTGCAACGCCTCGGCAACTATGGCGCGGTCGAGCGACTGCATGCGACCAATCCAGTTGGTGTAGGGCGCACGACCTATGGCTACGACATCTTCGCATGCGAGGTTGGCTATGCGGATTTTGTCGGTGCCGACGAAACTGATGACGCGGGCAAGAGCCTCGGGTGCAAGCGCGTGGGCGGGCGTGCCGTCGAGCAATACCTCGCCTTTGGCAGGGCGGTCGGCAGCGGTTATGGCACGCAGAAGGGTGCTTTTGCCGGCACCGTTGCGACCCACAATGGCGCATAATTCGCCCGCACGGAACTCTGCCGAAGAGTCGGCAACGAGCGTGCGCGTGCCGTAGGCGAGCGATATGTTGCGTAGTGTAATCATCTGAACAGACTGCGGTTGCGGGTTACTATATAGACGACTATCGGAATGCCCATCAATGCAGTTACGGTGTTTATCGGCAACGTGAGCGACTTGGCAACGATGTCGCATGCGAGCATCATCGCAATGCCGATTAACAGTGATGCCGGCACGAGCGTGCGGTGGTCGGCACTGCGGAAAAGCATACGCGCCAAGTGAGGCACGGCAAGCCCGACAAAGCCGATAGGCCCGCAAAAGGCGGTAATCGTACCCGCCAGCAGTGTCGTCGAGAGAAAAATTGTCAAGCGCGTGCGACGAATGTCAAGCCCCATGGTGCGGGCGTAGTTCTCGCCGAGCAGGAGCATGTTCAT
>JBNMLI010000034.1:0-9636 GCA_050874765.1 Alistipes sp. | reverse complement strand
GTCTTTATCGCTTCGTTGCGGTCGGCAATCTTCATATAGCGACTGCCTGCCTCGACACCCGCCTCCATATCGCGCAGAATCTCGTCGGGATTCTCCGTGCGCGGATTGTCGGAGGTGAATATGGCTATGTCGGCATACTTCACCGCTATGGCTGCCATCTCGGGTCGCTTGGTCTTGTCGCGGTCGCCACCGCAACCGCAGACAACCAGCAGTCGTTGACCCTTTCGGCGCAACTCGTTGATTGTCTGTATGACGTTTTCGAGTGCATCGGGCGTGTGGGCATAATCGACAATCGCCGTCGTATGGTCTTTTGCCGCGACAAACTCGAAGCGTCCGCTGACGGGGCGGAGGTTGCTCAATGCAATCAGCACCTGCTCCCTGTCGAAGCCGAGCAGAACTGCCGCGCCATAGACCGTCAGCAGGTTGTAGGCATTGAAGCGACCGAGCAGATGCACCCACACATCGCGTCCGTCGATGCGCAGATTCATTCCGTCCACGAGCATCTCGACGATTTTGCAACGGAAATCAGCCATCGAACGCAGTGAGAGCGTATATTTGTGTGCCGCCGTGTTTTGCAGCATCACACTGCCGTTGCGGTCGTCGATATTGACCAGTGCGAAGGCGCCTGCCGACAGGTTGTCGAAAAACAACTTCTTGGCACGCACATACTCGGCAAAGGTCTTGTGATAGTCCAAGTGGTCGTGCGTGAGGTTGGTGAAGAGTGCGCCCGCGAAGGTGATGCCCGCAATGCGCTCCTGCACAATGGCGTGCGACGAACACTCCATAAAGCAGTACTCGCACCCGCAATCCGCCATCTCGCCCATCATCTCGTTCAGTCGCAACGTGTCGGGCGTGGTGTGGGTCGAGGCTATGCAGCGGTCGTCGATTTTATATACTACCGTCGAAATCAGCCCCGCCTTATGACCGAGCGCACGCACGATGTCGTAGAGCAGTGTCGCGATGGTCGTCTTGCCGTTGGTGCCCGTTACGCCGACGACCTTCATTCGTCGGCTCGGATTGCCGTAGAAGTTCGAGGCGATGGTCGCCATCGCGCGCGACGAATCGGCGACCACGATGTAGGTACACCCCTCCGCCACGCCCTCCGCAGGCAGATGCTCGCATACGACAGCCGCCGCACCCGCTTTCACGGCGGAGGCGATGAAGTCATGACCGTCGCTCTTTGTTCCCGCGATGGCGAAGAAGCAAGCCCCCTCTGCCACCGTTCGCGAATCGTATGTCAGCGAGGCAATCTCGCGGTCGGTCGTCCCGACAGCCTCACTGTATGTTACTCCGTTGAGCAGTTTTTCCAGTTTCATATCTGTAATTGCTATAATCTTCTCTATTTCAATACAATCGTTACTCTGTTACCGCGTCGTATGCCCGTGTTCGGTGCAGGCACCTGCTCGACCACTTTGCCGCTGCCCGAGAAGGCGACCTTCAACCCTCGGTTTTCGAGCAGGAACACGGCATCGGACAACCCCATTCCGCGCACATCGGGCATGGTGTTGTTCGGGGTGTTGAGCGTCGTGATATCTATTGTCCCGTCCTCCTCCACTGCGGTGCGCCCCCAGCCCGTGCGGGTGGTTGTGCGGGCTCGTTGCCGCAGTCGCGATGCCACACGGCGGATTTTGACTATGTCGCCGCCCTTGACGCTCGTCGGGTGAAACTCCGCATCGCTCTCCGTCTCCTCGCCTGCCCAGTTGGTGTCGCGGTTGTACATAAATGTGCAGACCTGTTTCTGTACGGGACCTGCCAAACCTGCGCCATAGACCGTCGTGCCGCCACTGCCGCGCTTCTTGAATATGGCGGTCATCACCGTGTAGCGCGGTCGGTCGGCAGGGAAGTAGGTTACCATCGAGCCGAGGTAGTAGCCGTCGCTGTACTTTATGCCGCCCTGCGCAAACTTCGCCGTACCCGTCTTCGCTCCGACGCGGAACGAGGTCGCCTTTTCGCCGAAATAGGCCTTGGCTGTTCCCGTGAGTGCCACCTCCTCCAAGCACTTGCGCACCGTGGAGAGCGTCTTGCGGTTGCAGATGTCATCGACCAGCACCCGCGTCGGGAACTCCTCGACGGTGCTGTTGCCGCGGCGCAGAGCCTTCACTACGCGCGGAGCAACCATACGCCCGCCGTTAGCGACGGCATTGTAGAGCGTAAGCGTCTGAATCGGTGCTACCTCCAATCCGTAGCCGTAGCCCATGTTCACGAGTGTCGTGTGCGGATACCAACCCTTGTATTTGTCCTTCGGCTCGTAGAGGCGCGGCGACACTTCGCCAAGCCGTTCGAGTCCCATCGGGGCATTGAGGTGCAACGATTTCAGAAAGTCGCAATACGCCTGCGGATTATCTTTGTAGGCGTTGTAAATCGCCTTCGTGAAATAGACATTCGCCGACTGCGCAAATGCCGTCAGCATATCTATCTCGCCGCCTATGTTGTGCGAATCCTGCACCTTGACCTTCGTTTCGCCTACGCTGACCACCTTGCCGTGCCCCGAATCGTAGGTGAGCGACAGCGGCAGACCGCGGTTGCCCGTGAGTGCCAGCAACGATGCGAGTTTGAATGTCGAACCCGGCTCCATACGCGAGCCGAGGGCGTAGTTCTTGTTCTCGACATACTCGCCCTTTGAGTTGCGACCGAGATTGACCATCGCCAGTATGTCGCCCGTTTCGCACTCCATCACGATGCACGTTCCCCAAATGGCGTGCTCGTCCGCCAGTTGCCGTTGCAGAGCCTTGTCCGCCACGTCCTGCACATCGGTGTCGAGCGTTGTAACCACGTCCATACCATCTACGGGCTCGCGGTACTCGGCCCCCTCCACACGCCCGTAGAAGCGCGGCGCGATGCACTGCAACCACTCGAAGCCGTTCTGCCCCGCCAACTCGTTGCTGTATGCCGACTCGATGCCGTAGGAGCCTTGCTGCCCCGTGCGACCGATAAGTCGCAGAGCGAGGTTGTTTTGCGGATAGATGCGCGTGTCGCTCTTCTCGGTGGTATAGACGCGTCCGAGCGACTCGTTGAGTATCGGAAACTCCTTCAATGTCTGCCATTCGTTGAAATCGACCGCGCGGAACAGTCGCGTGTAACTGTGCTTGCGCATGGTGTCGTAGATGCGTATGGTGCGCGTGGGCTTGCCCTTGAAGCGGGCTATGAGGTTCGCAAAGAAGCCGTCGCCGTTGCGCACCGTGCTGTCGCGCCCGTTCACGAGGCGGAAACAGCGGTCGCGCTCGGCGAGCATAGTCTTGTAGTACTCTTTGGCTGTGCGGTCGCGGAAGTAGGAGGCGAGCAGTTTTGCGAGCGAATCGGCATCGTCCAGAAAACGCTCGCGGTTGTCGAAACCCTCGCTGCCGAAGTCGAAAATTATCGACTGACGGAATATGGAGGTCGCCAGCGGCTTGCCGTTGCGGTCGAATATCGTACCGCGATGGGCGGCTATGCTGTCCTTGAAAATTATGGTTTTGCGCAACTTCTCGGCATTTACGGCGGTGTCGTGGCTGAAAAACTGCACACACCCGATGCGCACGAACACAACGATGGCAGCGAGCGTGAACACGGCATAGAGCCACGTTACGCGCCGCCTGATTTGCGAAATCATCTTCCGTTTGTGTTCTTCCATAATTTTTTACCGACTAACGGTCTCTATTTTAGCCTTTTATCAATAAACCAAGTCATTACGAGTCCTCGCAGTTTAATAGTCATGCCACATTTGCGCAAGCAAATGAGTTGGCATCTACCTTTGTGAGTGGTTAGTGAAGAGTGATTAGTGGATAGTTTTTTTACTATAAATCAATAACCGGAAATTCACTAATTACTAATCACTAATCACTATCCACTATCCACTATCCACTCTCCACTAATCACTTTATCACATTTGTCGGCGTAAGCGGGTCGTACAACTCTATGCCGCGCTCCTGCAAACGCTCGATAATTGCCGAGTGCGAACAGCGGTCGTAGCACTGCTCCTTGGTGCGTATCGCCCGCTCGTGCAACAACTCGACCTCGCGCTCCAACCTGTCGCGCTCCATATCGAGTTTCAAGCCCGCAAAGAGCGTCAAGATGCTCACGAAAAACATCATCGCTATGGTGAAAACATAGTTGTAGAAGTTCGACACCTTGCCATCGACCAATATGTCGCCCGTCGCCACAAGGCTTATGGCGCGCAACCACTTCGGCGTTTTGTGCTTCGCCTCCTTCGCCTCCTTCGCCTCCTGCTCCGCCCGCTCGCGCTCGATGTCCTCGGCAATGTCGGCATCGGCTTCGCCCGCAACATAGCGACGTATTTCGCTCCGCGCAAGGCGTTTGATTTCCTCGCGCTGCTCCTTCTCGCGCCGCTCCTCGGGCGAGTCGGTCAGATACTCTTCGTCGTACTCCTTCATCTCCGTATGCTCCCTTTGCGCCTCTTGCCTAAATTTTTGTCGCCGCCCGCAACTTCGCACTGCGCGAACGCGGATTTGCCTCGATTTCGCTCTCCGAAGGGACTATCGCCTTGCGCGTTACGACCTCGAACGGCACCTGCGCACGACCGAAAAAGTCCCGCTGCACCTCGCCGTCGAAATTGCCCGCACGCATAAAATTCTTCACGAGCCTGTCCTCCAACGAGTGGTACGAAATGATGACCAACCGTCCACCCGGGCGCAACACTTTCAGGCTCTGCTCCAACGCCATCTTCAAAGCCTCCATCTCGCCGTTAACCTCGATGCGCAACGCCTGAAACAACTTCGTCAGGAACTTCGACTCCTCGCGCTTGGGCGTACACGGTGCCACGGCAGCGACCAACTGCGCCGTGGTCTGTATCGGCTCGGTGGCGCGGGCGCGGGCTATGCACGAGGCGATTTTCCACGTCGTCTCCAACTCGCCATATTGCGCCAATATGCGCCCGAGTTCCTCTTCGCTGTACGAATTCACCACATCGGCAGCAGTCATTCCGCCCCGTGCATTCATACGCATATCCAGCGGAGCCTCACCGCGGAACGAAAATCCGCGCGGCAGGGCATCGAAGTGGTGCGACGACACGCCGAGGTCGGCAAGTATGCCATCGACCTGCGTGATGCCGCGCAGCCGCAACGCTCCGCGCAGAAAGCGGAAATTGCTCTCGACGTAGTGGAAACGCTCGTCATCGGGGGCGTTGGCTTTGGTGTCGGCATCTTGGTCGAAGCCGTAGAGCGCACCGCCCTCGCCCAAAGCCGCGAGTATGCGACGCGAATGCCCGCCTCCGCCGAAAGTCAAATCGACATAGCACCCGTCGGGCTTTATATCGAGCAGACCGACAGACTCTTCCAGCAATACGGGAGTGTGATACGAGGACATTTGTTCGTTAATTTATACAATTCCGACAAAGTTACATATTTTTTGCGTATCGCCCGATAGTCATCGGGGCAAATTTTTACCCTATTTGGAATGATAGGCTCTGTTCTTCGATTCGAAAATTTGTGGCGGTGATGCGAAAAAACAAATTATTCGCGTCATAATATGACGAGAATATCAGGCGAAATCGCGTCATCGGGGACGAGAAAGGCACAAAAAAATTCGGAATACGCATCGCGAATCCCGAATCCCTTGTTTTCAATGCCCGATGCCGTCGGCTCACGCCGCAAGCATCGTCAATCGGAAACTTCCCAGTTTGGTCAGCCTGCAATTATTTCTCAGCAGCAGGAGCGGCCTCTTCAGCAGGGGCAGCAGCCTCGGCAGGAGCAGCCTCCTCAGCAGGAGCAGCAACCTCGGCCTCGGCAGCCTTGCACTCTTCGCAGTTCTCGCAGCATGCTTTGTTCTCCTCGGCAGCAGCGTTCTTCTTGCAGTTACCGCAGCAACCTACCATTGCAACAGCAGCAACCAAAACAACCAATGAAAGAATCTTTTTCATAGCATTTGATAAATTAAAATTAGAACATATGTTCGACCGCAAAAGTATGTATTTCCGATAAAATATGCAAGTTTTCCCGCTTTTTTTGTCTAATATGTGCGATTTTTTTCATAATTATCTACCGCTGCGGTGTGCTAACGGCGGATAATCCACTTGTAAACAGCGCATTAGCGGCGTGCAAATTCTGCGGCGGAAATTGTCGTGCGCATCACAAACGCCTTCGGAAAATTGCCGCGCACGCGCTCCATGAGCATAATTGCCTCCTCCTGCGTGGTGCAACTGCCTACGGCAACCTTGAAGTAGGGGTTGTCATAGACAATGTGGCTCGGCTCGTCGGGGTAGAGTGCGTCGAAACTCTCGCGTGCCGCCACCGCCTCGGTGCGTGCCGTCGGTGCGTTGCTCATAAAGATGACTATGCGGTAACCCGCCACGCTCTTGCGCTCGTTGCCCTCGGCTTGGCGCACCATATCGGCTGCCGAGCCGTGTTCGACCACGCGCACGGTGGAGCGCACCGTGCGGAGCGAATCGACCTGCACGGGTGCGGCGAGGTGTTGTTTGAATGCGGCGAGGTTTTGCGCCGTTGCCGACGTGGCGCACGCAACCAATGCCGTGAGCAGTATAATGACCTGTTTCATAATCGTTTGTACCGAAAGTTTAATGTCCCGTAACGGTTTTCAGAAAATCCTTCAACGGCATACGCTCGACCTTGATGGTGCGGTTGGCTGTCATCACGTTAATCTGCGCCTCGAACGAGATGTCGATGCCGTCGTAGTTGCCCTTGCGCACCGCGCCGACGAGTGCGAGTGCCGTGAGCGGATTGGAGAGCGACAACGCGACAGGCAACGCCACCTCGGCACTCTCGACACGCTTCGGTATGCGCACGGGCTCTTTGAGTGCCACATTTGCCACCTTGCTGCCACCCATATAGACCGAGCCTTTGCCCGATGTTACGGTCGGCGAGTAGCCTGTCATATTCTTGATGCGCAGGCGGATAACCCACCCCTCTGCCATACTGCCGCTCACGCCTTCGACCGATTCGATGCGGAGCTTCTTTTGCAATTTCTCGCGTTGAGCCTGCTTGTTGCAACCCGTGAGGGCGAGCAGGAGTGCGAGCAACACGATTGCGGAAAAATAGAATCTCTTCATATATTATTAAGGTCGTTTTGCCGTGTAAATTTGTGCTATGCCGCAACTTTGCGAGTGCGAGCGCACCTGCGTAAAGCCCGCCCGCTCCAACATTGCCCGAAACTCCTCGGGCGTGGGGAACTTGTCCACCGATGCGGGCAGATACTCGTATGCACCGCGGTTGTGCGACACCCACCCGCCCACGACGGGCAGCAGGTAGTGCGAATAGAGCCTGTACAGCCAACCGACAATAGGGTTGCGCGGGTTGGAGAACTCCAATATAACGAGCGTCCCGCCGCTCTTTATTGTGCGCATCAACTCGGCAAGTGCCGCCTCGCGGTTTTCGAAGTTGCGTATGCCGAACCCTATGGTCGCCGCATCGACACTTCCGTCGGGCAGGGCTATGTGCTCGGCTTGGCTCTCGGTGAGTGTTATGCGTTCGTCAAGCCCCACGCGCTCGATTTTGCGCTGTGCTGCGGCGAGCATCTGTGGCGAGAGGTCGGCTCCGCAGACCGTGCAGTCGCGTATGCCGCGGGCGAGTGCAATCGCCAAGTCGCCCGTGCCTGTTGCGTGGTCGAGTATGCGTCGCGCCCCCGCACGGCGCACTATGCGCACCACGCGTTTGCGCCACAAGCGGTCGATGTTGAGCGAGAGAATGTGGTTGAGGCGGTCGTATGTTGGCGCAATGTCGTCGAACATCGCCCGCACCCGCTCGTGTTTGGTTTCTGTCGTTATCTCCTTATTCATATCTAATCGTTTCCGATGGTCGTATGCGTGCCACTATTGTCGTCGCTGCGGCAGAGAGCAACACTATCGCCGCGACAAAACCGCCGTCGAGTGCCACAATCCACCCCGCACCCAACTCGACCGGCACCGCCGATACGCCGTAGCCCTCGGCATCGAGCGCGATGATGTGCGTAAAGTGTTGCAACAGAGCCAGCCCTATGCCGACGGCATTGCCCCAAAGCGTGCCGCGAACGACAATCGCCGCCGAACGCTCGATAAATATGCGCCGCAGGTCGCTGTTGCTCATACCCATCGTTTTGAGTATGCCTATGGTGCGCGTCTGCTCCAAAATCAGAATCAGCAACGCCGTAATCATATTGAAGAGCGCGACCACAAACATAATCGTAATGATGACCGCCGCGTTCACATCGTGCGTGCCGAGCCAGTTGAACACATCGTCGTAGAGCATCGGCGCACTCACCGCCACTATATTCTCGTCGTCCTCGTATCGCTCGACGAGCGCGGTGTTTATTGCTTCGGCAAGCGCATCGGCGCGGTCGAAATTGGTAGTGCGTACCTCGTAGCCCGAAATCTGTTCCTCCGTCCAGCCGTTGATTTTGCGCACGTTGCGTATGTCGGTCAGCGCGAGAGCCACGCGCCCGTCATTCATCGCCGCCGAGTAGATGCCGCAGACGCGGAACACCTCGCGTCGACTCTCGCTGTTCTCCTCCGTGAAGAGCAACTCGACCCTCTGCCCCGCCTCGATGCCCAATGCCTGCGCACACGACGAGGGGAGCATAATTTCCTTGTGGCGCGTCGGCTCGAAGCGCGGTAATTCGCCCTCCTCCATATTGCCTGCAAACGCCCGCACACCCTCTGTGCTTTCGACGCCTTTGAGCAACACGCCTGCCACGCCGCCTTTGGCGCGAATCACGCCTCCGCGTGTAGCGTATGCCTCCACGCGCACCCCTTCCGCCACCTGCTCCGCCGCCGAGGCAATCACTTCGCGCAGATGCGGTGTATCCGCTATGGGCAGACACTCTGCCGAGCGCAACGAGCGCGGGTCGGTTACGGTAACGTCTGCCGCCATGCGCGAAATGAGCGCGGTCATCTCGCGCCGAAAGCCGAATACTACGGCGAGTGCGAGTATCATCACAGCGACGCTCACCGCCACAGCCGTTGCGGCTATGTGTGTCATTGCTCCTCTGTCCGAAGCGGTGCGCCCGAGGCGGTGCGCTATGAAGTGGCTTGCGTTCACGCTGTCGTAATGTTCTCTGCTGATTATTATTTTGGCAAAAGTAAACAATTTTTCTTACTTTTGTACGTCATAACACAAAGAACCATAAAAAGGATTTATTATGCTTGTAGCAATGCTTGCCGCCGACTATGCGGCACAAAATCAGGTTATCTCCAACTTCACCACCTCGGAGGCATTTTTTCTGATAATCATCATCGCCATTGCGGGCTACATCGTTCAGGCGCGCCTGCAATCGGTCTTCAATAAATACTCGGAGGTCGCCCTGCCCGACGGAATGACGGGCGCGGAGATTGCCGCGAAGATGTTGCGCGAGAACAACATTCACAACGTGCGCATCACCCACGTTGCGGGTCATCTGACCGACCACTTCAACCCTGCCACGATGACCGTAAATCTATCGGATTCGGTTTACGGAGGTCGCAGTGTCGCCGCTGCCGCCGTTGCCTGCCACGAGTGCGGCCACGCCGTGCAGCACGCCCAAGGCTATGCGCCGCTCGTACTGCGCTCGGCATTGGTGCCTGTGGTGAACTTCTCCTCGCGTGCGGCAATATGGGTGATTATGATAGGACTGATTATGACCGCCTCCGCGTCGAGCGACGTCGTCTGCTGGATAGGCATAGCGATGATTGCGATGTCGGCTGTCTTCTCAATCGTTACCCTGCCTGTCGAGTAC
>JBNMLI010000033.1:0-9773 GCA_050874765.1 Alistipes sp. | reverse complement strand
GATAAAACACACTATCACTATCCACTAACCACTCACAAATGTAGATGGCAGTCAATCTTCGCATAGACCACAATCGGGTATCCACACCCTCGTCGATTGCTCGATTGTGCCATGACTCTTTTTTTATACTTTGCGCGAGGCGAATAACCTCGCGCAAAATCACTAATCACTAACCACTATTCACTAAACAATGGTAGATTGCCACGGCACTCCACGTGCCTCGCAATGGCTTATTTTTTTGATTTGCGGTGGCGACTCGCCACCGCAAAAACACTAATCACTAACCACTATCCACTAATCACTAACAGAGGTAGATGCCATCTCACGCGCCTTACGGCGCGTGTGGCATGACTCGTTATTGTGCGAGGATAGGAATCCTCGCACATAAAACAACAAAAGTCATAGCGAGGAGCGCAAGCGACGTGGCTATCTACCTTTGTGTTTTCAATTCTCACTAGACAATGGTAGATTGCCACGGCACTACTCGTGCCTCGCAATGACTTTTTATCTTATTTTCAGTGGCAACAGCCACTGAAAAAACACTAATCACTAACCACTATCCACTAATCACTAATAAAAGGTAACACACCTTGATAATTAAAAATAGGAAACAAACTATGTTTTGTTCCTATTTTTAATTATCTTTGCATCAATTGGAAAATAATGAACTAAAATGCCGAAATTGTATGGCAACGAAAATCCCGTGCGAAAACCGGGTTGGTTGAAGATTCACCTCCACAAGAGCGATGCTTTTGCGGAGACCGACCGCATCGTGCGACAACACTCGCTCCATACGATTTGCAGCAGCGGACGATGTCCCAACAAGGCTGAATGTTGGAGCCGACACACGGCGACATTTATGATTATGGGCGACATCTGCACGCGCAAGTGCCGTTTCTGTGCCACGCGTACGGGCAAACCGCTGCCACTCGACCCCGCCGAACCGCAACGTGTTGCGGAGAGTGCACGGCTGATGGGTCTTCGGCACATTGTAGTAACTTCGGTCGCTCGCGACGATATTCCAGACAGGGGAGCCGACCACTGGGCAAAGACGGTGGCGGCAGTACGAGCGGACAATCCCGACGCAACTATTGAGCTTCTTATTTCCGATTTAGATGCCTCGCCCGCACTCTTGGACGTGGTCGTGGCATCGAAGCCCGACATCATCGGGCATAACATCGAAACCGTCGAGCGACTCTCGCCGCTTGTCCGCGCGCGGGCAACCTACGAGAAATCACTCCGCACGCTGCACTACCTCGCCGAGGCGGGTGCAACGGTCAAGAGCGGACTGATGGTCGGCTTGGGCGAGAGCGATGAGGAGGTGATGACGGCACTCGCCGACCTGCGCAAAGCGGGCGTGAGAATCGTTACCATCGGTCAGTACCTTCGACCGACTGCGGAGCATTTTCCGGTTGCGGAATACATCACCCCGCAGCAGTTCGAGCGGTATCGGCAGGCGGCTTTGGAGCTGGGGTTTGACTTTTGCGCAAGTGCGCCGTTGGTGCGCTCGTCGTATTTGGCAGACCATGCCTTGCAGAGCATACGCAGATAGACCGCGCCGACACGGTGTCGGCACAAACAGGGGCGCAATCGTCGGGAGATGACAACGAGCGTCCGCAAATGGGGTAAGATGCACACAATCGACTATAAAGATTTGGGCGTGATGCCTTATGGCGAGTGTTTGGCAGAGCAACACGCGCTCTTTGAGCGTATGCTTGCCCGTCAGCACGAGGCGACAGCCGATGACGACTTTGCCGGTACGGTGCTGATGGTCGAACACAACCCCGTCTATACGCTCGGCAAGAGCGGCAAGGAGAGCAATCTGCTCGTCGATGAGGCACGCTTGCGGGCGTTGGGTGCCGAGTTCCACCACATCGACCGCGGCGGCGACATCACATTCCACGGGCGCGGGCAGATAGTCTGCTACCCGATTCTCGACCTCGGCAGGCTCGGCATAGGGCTGCGTCGCTACATCGAGATTTTGGAGCAGGCAGTCATCGACACCATAGCGCGCTACGGCATCTGCGGTCGCCGATTGGAGGGTGCAACGGGCGTGTGGATTTGCGACGACTACGCACCACAGACGCAATACGCCAAGGGAGATACGCCAGAAAAGACCCCCGCAAAGGAGAGCGAAGGACGAAATTGGCGCAAAATATGCGCAATAGGAGTGCGAGCTTCGCGTTATGTTACAATGCACGGCTTGGCACTGAACGTCGCAACGGACTTGCGCTGGTTCACGATGATAAACCCGTGCGGATTTACCGACAAGGGGGTTACCTCCATCGCGAAAGAGGTCGGCACGGAGGTCGGCATCGGCGAGGTCAAAGCCTTGGTGTTGAACAATTTGATGCGACTTTTGGGAGTCGCAACCGAAGATGAGAAAAATTGAAAAATATATAAAAAACGAAGATTATGCCCATAGAGAAAAAATGGGAGGTCAAACCGCAGGGAAATCCGGAGGTGGTGGCGCGTATCGCTGCCGCAACAAAGATTGCCCCCGTGTTGGCTAACCTGTTAGTACAAAGAGGCATAGACACTGTGGAGAAGGCACGCAAATTCTTCAATCCCCAACTGTCGGACCTGCACGACCCGTTCCTGATGAAGGATATGGACAAGGCGGTCGCACGAGTTGAGGAGGCAATCGCCCGCGACGAGAAGATTATGGTTTACGGCGATTACGACGTGGACGGCACGACAGCCGTGGCGTTGGTTTACAAGTTTTTGCGTCAAATCGGGCATCAGAACCTGATTTTCTACATTCCCGACCGTTATACCGAAGGTTACGGCATCTCGGTGAAGGGAATCGACTTTGCGGCACGCAAGGGTGTGAAGCTGATTATCGCACTCGATTGCGGCATCAAGGCGGTCGAAAAAGTGGACTATGCAACGCAGAAAGGCGTGGATTTCATCATCTGCGACCACCATCTTCCGGCAGAGGAGATTCCTCATGCCGTAGCAGTTCTCGACCCCAAGCGTGTCGATTGCCACTACCCGTTCGACGAGTTGTCGGGGTGCGGCGTAGGTTTCAAACTCGTGCAGGCGTATGCACAGAAGCACGGCATCGCCTTCGAGGCGATTCGCCCGTTGCTCGATTTGCTGGCGGTCAGCATCGCGTCGGACATCGTGCCGCTCACAGACGAAAACCGCATACTCGCCTACTACGGACTGAAAATACTGAACTCGTCGCCGAGCGAGGGTCTGGCTTCGATAATCCGCATCTGCGGGCTCGACAATCAGAACATTACAATCGACGACATCGTCTTCAAAATCGGTCCGCGCATCAACGCCGCAGGGCGTATGCGCATGGACGAGAACGACGAAAATGCCATACCGTCGGGCGGTTATGCTGCTGTGAAGTTGCTCATCGAGGGTAACGAGGACGCGGCTCGCGAGTTCGGCGACGTCATCGACTCGTTCAATCAGGACCGCAAGAACATCGACCGCCACGTTACGCAGGAGGCTCACGACTACATCGAAAGCAACCCTGCGCTGAAAGCACGCAAAAGCACCGTCATCTACAATCCAAAGTGGATTAAGGGTATCGTCGGCATCGTCGCATCGCGACTTATCGAAACCTACTACCGCCCTACGGTGGTGCTGACCAAGAGTAACGGATTCGTTACGGGTTCGGCGCGTTCCATACCGGGTTTCGACCTCTATCAGGCGATTGAGTCGTGTTCCGACCTGCTCGAAAACTTCGGCGGGCATATGTATGCCGCAGGTCTGACGATGCGTCCCGAGAATGTCGAGAAGTTTGCCGAGCGGTTCAACGACTATGTCGAGAAGAACATCGACCCCGCCATACTCGTGCCGCAGGTCGAGATAGACAGTATGTTGCTCTTCTCCGACATCACGCCGCAATTCCACGAGCAACTCAACCGCTTCCAGCCGTTCGGACCGGGCAACAACTCGCCCGTATTTGCCACGCGCGGTGTTATCAACGGTGGCGATGCGAAGTTGGTAGGTGCCGAGGCGGAGCATCTGCGTATGGATTTGATGCAGGTGCAGAAGCCCAACACGCGCATTCAGACCATAGCCTTCGGGCAGCCGTCGCACTACGAGTGGGTACGCGCGGGCAAGCCGATAGACATCTGCTATCAGATAGTCGAGAACCACTACCGCGGCAACGTAACCACGCAGTTGCGGATAAAGGATATCAAACGCTCCGTAGAGCGTTGAGTGGTTAGTGGTCAGTGATTAGTGGATAGTGATTTAGAGTTATTCCTTATTAAAGTTTTGCGGTGGCTAATGTGCCACCGCAAGTTGTATAATAAATAAGAGTCATGCCACATTTGCGCCAGCAAATGAGTTGGCATCTACCGCTGTGAGTGGTTAGTGAAAAGTGGATAAAACTCAAACAAATAAAAACTCACTATCTGCTAACTACCAACACAATGGTAGATGGCAGTCAATCTTCGCATAGACCGCATAGGGTATCCGCACCCTCATCGGTTGCTCGATTGTGCCATGACTATTTTTATATTTATTATAGAGTCATGCCACGCTCGTTGAAAACGAGCGAGTTGGCATCTACCTCTGTGAGTGGTTAGTGAACAGTGATTAGTGGATAGTTTTCAATGTCAACCAAACAGATAAAACTCACTATTCACTATCCACTAATCACTATCCACTAAAAAAGGTTCCGCCCGGAAAGGCGGAACCTTTGACAAAAACGTTACTCCTCGTCGGTGTCGGTGTAGGCTTTGAGCAGTTTGTCCTGCACATCGCTCGGCACCTGCTCGTAGGAGTCGAAGCGCATCGTATAGGTCGCTGCGCCCGAGGTGAGCGACGAGAGTGTCGTCGAATATCGGTAGAGTTCCGCAAGTGGCACGCGGGCGTTCAGACGGTCGAAGCCCTTGTCGGACTCCATACCCATAATCATCGCACGGCGGTTTTGCAGGTCGCTCATCACCGAACCCATATACTCGGTCGGCACAAGCACCTCGACGTTGTAGATAGGCTCCATAATCTTCGGCGCGGCGTTGCGGAATGCCTCCTTGAAGGCGTTGCGCGCGGCGAGTTTGAACGAGATTTCGTTGGAATCAACCGGGTGCATCTTGCCGTCGTAAATCACCACGCGAATGCCGCGAGCGTAGGAACCCGTCAGCGGACCTTCGGCCATCGTCTCCATGATACCCTTCAAGATAGCCGGCATAAAGCGTGCGTCGATGGCACCGCCGACAATCGAGTTGTAGTATTGCAGTTTGCCGCCCCATTCGAGGTCGTACTCCTCCTTGCCCTTCACATTCACGTTGATATCCTTGCCATTGACCTTATATTTGGTCGGCTCGGGCATACCCTCGTAGTAAGGCTCGATGACCATGTGTACCTCGCCGAACTGACCTGCACCACCCGACTGTTTCTTGTGGCGGTAGTCGGCCTGTGCGACCTTGGTGATGGTTTCGCGGTATGGGATTTTAGGGGCGAAGAACTCCATTTCGATTTTGTTCTCGGCAGCGATGCGGTTGCGCAAGATGTTGAGGTGGTGTTCGCCCTGACCCTGTATGATGGTCTGTTTCAACTCCTTGGAGTACTCAACCAAAATCGTAGGGTCCTCGAAGCGAACGTCGTTGAGCAGTTTGCCCAACTTCTCGTCGTCCGCCTGCACCTTGGCGCGCACGGCAGCACGGTAGCGCGGCTCGGGGAATACGATAGGCTCGATTTCGACAGGCGCAGCGGGTGCCGAGAGGGTGTCGTTGGTGCGTGTACCCTTCAACTTGACGGTGCAACCGATGTCGCCCGCAGCGAGTTCCGTAACCTTCACGCGATTCTTGCCCGCAACGGCGAAAATTTGCGAAATCTTCTCCTTGTTACCCGTGCGCGAATTGACGAGTTCCATACCCTCGGTCAGCGTACCGCGAATCACGCGGAAATAGTTGATTTCGCCGATATGACCCTCCATCTGGCTCTTGAAGACGAACAGCACAACGGGGGCCGCCGAGTCCGCCTCGATGAGCGAGCCGTCGGTGGCAGGGAATGCAGGGGCTTTGGTAGGACCCGGAGCAACGTTGATGATGAACTCCATCAGTCGTTTGGTACCGATGTCGCGCTTGCCGCTGGTGCAGAATACGGGCATCACGGCACGCTTGGCAACGCCGATTTTCAGACCCGAGCGTATGTCGTCCTGCGTCAGCGTACCCTTGTCGAAGTAGAGTTCCATCAGAGCGTCGTCGTACTCGGCAGCCGACTCGACGAGTTCCTTGTTGAGAGCCTCTGCCTTCTCGCGCTCCTCGGCAGGGATTTCCAACTCCTCGCGCGTACCGTTCTCGTCCGTGAAGCGGTACATCTTCATCATCAGCACGTCGATGAACGAGTTGAAGCCTGCACCCTGATTGACAGGGTATTGCACAACGACGGGTTTAACGACCGAGTCAGCCTTGATGCTCTCCAACGCAGCCTCGTAGTTAGCCTTGTCGGCATCGAGTTGGTTGATGACGGCGATGAGCGGTTTGTTGAGTATGCGTGCGTAGCGAGCCTGAATCTCGTTGCCGACCTCCCAGCCGTTTTGCGCATTGACCAGCATCACGCCCACGTCGCCGACCTTGAATGCCGAGAAGAGGTTGCCGCAGAAGTCGTCCGAACCCGGGCAGTCGATGATGTTCAACTTGCGGTTCATAAACTCGGTGAAGAGTATGGTCGAGTATATCGAGCGTTTGTATTCATGCTCGATGTCGGTATTGTCCGACAATGTGTTGTTGTTTTCGATTGTGCCGCGGCGGTCGATGACTTTGCCCTCGAACGCCATAGCCTCGGCAAGGGTGGTCTTACCCGAACCCGGTGCGCCGACAAGAACGATGTTCTTAATCTCTTTCGATGAGTAGTTTTTCATAGTAAATATATAAAGTTTTAAGGTATGTTCGCCTGTTACCCCAAACGGGTTTATAAATTTAGTAAGATTTTTTGAAACTACCGCATAAAAACAAAAAAATCACACCCGAGAGTGTGATTTTTCTGTCCGTAATATCGAATCGGGGCTGTGCCGAGTGCCGAAATCGGGGCAGTCGGGTTATCTGCCGACGACGCTCTCCAACTCCTCGACCGTAACGGGAATGCGCCTGTCGCCTATAATGCGGCCGCCGTTATCGGTTACCTCGACATCGTCCTCGATACGGATACCGCCGAAGTCGCGGTAGGCATCGAGTGCGTCGTAGTTCACGATGCCGCGATACAGCCCCTCGCTGCGCGATTTGTCGATGAGGGCGGGGATAAAGTAAATACCCGGCTCGTCGCTCATCACCGTGCCTTTGCGCAGTCGCCATGCGGCACGATAGACGCAGGTGGCGGAGGCTTCGGCACGCTCGCGAATCGACGCGAAATCGAAGCTGCGCTCGCCCATCGCCTCGCAGTCGTGGACGTCCATACCCAAGCCGTGCGAAAGTCCGTGAGGCATAAACATATACATCGCGCCCGCCTCGACAGCGTCCTCTGCCGAGCCGTTGATAAGCCCCATCGAGCGCAAGCCCTCTGCCAGAATCAGGTAGGCGGCGCGGTGGACATCGGCATATTTTGCGCCCGTGCGCATATACTGCGGAGCCTCGTTGTGGGCGCGGAGTACTATATTATATATGTCGCGCTGGCGGTCGGTGAAGCGACCGCTGACGGGGTAGGTACGCGTATGGTCGGAGCAGTAGTTGGCAACCGACTCGCCACCCGCATCGCACAGGAGCAGGCGACCGTTTTCGAGTACGCCGTCGCAGTTGAGGTTGTGCAACGTTTCGCCGTGTTGCGACACGATGGAAGGGAACGACACGCCCAAGCCCTGCGACTTCGCCACGCCCTCGATTGCACCCGCAATCTCGCGTTCGACAACGCCCGCGCGGCACATACGCATAGCCGTCAGGTGCATATCGTAGCCTATGTGGAACGCCTTTTCGAGTTCGGCAATCTCCTCGTCGCTCTTCACCTCGCGCATCTCCGCGACGGCGAACATCAAATCGACCGACTTGCAGGCGTGCAGACGCTCGACGGCGATGCCGAGCAGCGAGGAGAGCATAATTTTGGTTTCGCCACGATAGGGCGGCAGGTAGTGAATACGGCGACCGTGCAGTTGGGCGGCATCGACCGCCTTGCGCAACTCTGCCAACGGGTGGCAGTCGGAGGCACCCACGCCCACCGTAGCACCGAGGTCGGTAAGGTGCGGTTGCGGACCCATCCAGATGATGTCGTCCACCGTAAAGTCGTCGCCATAGAGTGCGGCGGCACCAGTTTCGGCATCAATCACGCCCACGAGCGACGGCACATTGAGTCCGAAGTAGTAGAGGAATGTCGAATCCTGACGGAAATAGTAGGCATTGTTGGGATAGTTGTTCGGTGCGAGCGTATTACCCGGAACGAGAATCAGTCCCTTGCCGATGCGGCGTGCCAACTCGGCGCGACGTGCAAGATAAGTCTTTGATGCAAACATATTTATTGCGGTTTTTGTTGTTTTATTCTACTAATCACTTCTCACTGACCACTATTTACTAAACAATGGTAGATGCCATCTCACTCGCTCTCGCGAGTGTGGCATGACTCTTTTATTTGATTTTTCTTGTGTTTACTTTTTCACTAACCACTATTCACTAATCACTAACATTGGTAGATTGCCACGGCACTTTCCGTGCCTCGCAATGACTTTGTTTGTTTTATTTGCAGTGGCTGTTGCCACTTCAAAACACTAACCACTATCCACTAATCACTCTCTCGGCGGATTTCCTTATAGAGTTTGTCGCCGCGGCGGACGGGTTGCACGGTCTTGATGGAGCATACATCGCCCTGACGCACCTGCGCGACGGGGTGGTTGTCCAAGTAAATCTGCTCGGCGTGTTGCTCGACCACGCCCGTGGTTTCGCCCATAATCAGAATCTCGTCGTCCTGCGCAAGGGTCGAAGCCTCGACCGTTAGCTCGGCTACCGAGATATTCTTGAAGAAGTTGGTGATTTTGCCGACGTACTCCTTGCGGCGCGTTGCGGACGAGCCGTAGGCGGTGCTGTGTTCGACCACCCGTGCGCCCGCATAGTAGCCACCCCAGAAACCGCGGTTGAAGACCTTGGCAAGGTCGGTTTTCAGAGCCTCGGCATACTCGCGCGAGTAGGTGCCTGCCTCGATTGCCCGCAGTGCCTTGTCGTACGCCTCGACCACGCGCTTGACATACTCGCCACCGCGTGCGCGACCCTCGATTTTCAGCACACGCACACCCGCACCGATGAACTTGTCGAGGAAATCGACCGTACACAAATCCTTGGGCGACAAGATGTAGCGACCGTCCACGTCGAGTTGCTCGCCGCTCTCCTTGTCGGTGAGCGTATATTTGCGTCGGCAAATCTGACGGCACGCCCCGCGATTGGCGGAGCAGTGGGTTTCGTGTTCGCTCAAATAGCACTTGCCCGAAATCGACATACAGAGTGCGCCGTGGGCGAACATCTCGATGCGCAACAGTTCGCCGCGCGGACCGCGTATGTCCTGCTCGACGATGGCGCGATGCACGGCGGCAATCTGCTCCAAACTCAACTCGCGAGCCAGCACCACCACGTCCGCCCACTGCGAAAAGAACTTGGCGGCTTCGCTATTCGACACGTTGCACTGCGTCGATATATGCACCTCAACGCCCGTGTGGAAGGCGTAGAGAATCACCGCGAGGTCGGAGGCGATAATCGCGTCGATACCCTCCTCGCGCGCCCTATCGACGACGGCGTGCATCTGCGCGAGTTCGTCGTCGTAGATGATGGTGTTCACCGTCAGGTAGGTCTTAACGCCGCTCGCGTGGGCTATGGCGACGATTTGCGCCATAT